>NZ_RZSJ01000113.1:0-13282 GCF_003998025.1 Mesorhizobium sp. M8A.F.Ca.ET.021.01.1.1 | reverse complement strand
CTTTACACGGCTCCGAAACTTTTTAGAGCCAACTCCAGAACCAGTCCCACCAAGACAGGTCCTTCGCCGGTTCCGCGCCGATGTTGCGCGGTCCCTTGGCCGGGTCCTGATCATCCTCGGCGGCGGCCACCAGTTCGCGATGCGCGCCGACGCGGACGAAGAACTCAGCGATCAGGTCGACGCGCATGCGGTTGCGGGTGATCAGCGCCAGCGCGTCCTCGCGGCGCACCTCGATGCGCAGCACGTTCATGTTGACCGGGGTGATCTCATGCAGCACCGGAATGACGAAAGCGCCGCCATTCACCACCACCTTCTCGCCCATGAAGCCGGTGCGCACGAACGCCGTCTCCTTGGTCGAGCGGCGATAGAGCCAGCGCAAGATGTAGACGGCGATCACGACGACGATCGCCGCAATGATCAGCCACAACAGGAAAGCGCCAAAGGTCTGCGCGTCCATGATCTATCCTCCCCAAGACAATGCGGTCGGCGCGAGGCGACCGGCAGTATTTTCAAACATCCACCCGTCGGGCGGCGAAGTCCAATTCTTCATGCCCGCCTCTGCAGCTTCGGCGTGATGGCGTGGAACGCTGAGATCACCGCGTCGACAAAGGCCGGGTCATTGATGTTGGCCGGCACCCGCTCGACGTTGCGCTGCGGCGTCTGGCGAACGGTCCTCTCGATCGCTTCGAACAAAGCGTTGTCAGCCTCGGGATCATGAAAGGGCTGGCTGGGCGCACCGAGCATGGAAACGCCGCCCTCGGGCAGCAGGAACCGCACCGGGCCGTTCATGGCGTTGAGCCGCGCGCCGATCCATTCGCCGAAGGCGCGGTTCTCGTCACGCGTCGTGCGCATCAGTGTGACGTTGGGATTGTGGATGACGAATTTGCGGCTGCGGAATTTGTCCGGCACGCTGTCGCGCGGGCCGAAATTGACCATGTCGAGCGCGCCGGCCGAGCCGACATAGGGCAGTCCGGTGCGGATCGCCGCGCCAAAGCGATCCTGCGTCGCCGGGAAGACGCCCCCGACAATCATGTCGGCCACTTCGGTCGTGGTGAGATCGATGAAGGCTGACAGCAGCCGGGAATCGCCGAGGTTTTCCATCGCCCGCCCGCCTATGCCGGTGGCGTGGAAGACGAGGCAGTCATAGTCGGCTTCGAGTCGTCTGGTCACCGCCTGCACGGCAGGCGTGGTGACGCCGAACATGGTGATGCCGACCGCCGGCCGCGCCAGCTTGCGCTTGGCTTCCCAGGCCTCGGCATCGGGCAGTTGCGCGACCATGCCGGCCATGGCGTGCGCGGCATTGGAGAGCACCTGTTCGGTAATCGAGTTCAGCCCCTGCACATCGGCCACGGAATGGAACATCATGATGTCGGCGCCGCCGACATATTTGGCGACATCGCCGGCCGCCACCGTCGACACCATCAGCTTGGGAATGCCGACGGGCAGCACGCGCATGCCTGCGGTGGCCAGCGTTGTGCCGCCGGAGCCGCCGGCGGAAATCACGCCGCCGATGCGCGGCTCGCGCTCGATCCAGCGTGCGAAGGCGTCCGCCATGGCGCTGACCGAACCGCCGCGGTCATTGGTGAAGACGGCGGAGGATCCGCGCACATGCATGCCGGCGACCTGCATGGCCGGAACGTCGGCGCTGGTCGGTTTTCCCGAGGTCGACAGGTCGACCGTACGCGCCGGCAGGCCCAGCGCCTTCAGCCGGTCGGCCATGAAGCGCAATTCCTTGCCCTTGGTATCGAAGGTGCCGACAACCAGCACGGTCCTGCCGATGCGCTCGGCAAAGGGGATGGCGAAGATTTTTTTCGGATCGTCCTGCGGGGCGGTTTTGTCGACCGCCGCCTGGCGCAATTCGGTGACCGGGACGTTCCAGCGGTTGGGCAGTTCGACGACCGGTCGGTAGACGCCGTCTTGAGGCATCGGCTCGCCCGATGCGGTGCCGGTACGGTCGACGCGATAGACTTTCGCCAGTTGCTCCCTGGCCTGCGCGGCTTCGGCCAGCGTGACGGGCGCTTCCTCGGCGTGGCGGCCGACGCCAAGCAGCCGCTGCTGCAGTTCGCGGTCGGCGGCCAGCGCCTTGGCGTCCATCAGCCGGTTGATGCGGCCGTTGACCATGATGGCGACCTGGTTCGACACCGAGGTCGCCACGCCGATGTTCTGCTCGATGACCAGCACCGCCATCTCGCCCTCGGCGGCGAGATCGACCAGCATTTTTTCGACCTGGTCAACGATGACCGGCGCCAGCCCTTCGGTCGGCTCGTCCATCACCAACAGCTTGGGATCGCTGAGCAGCGCACGCGAAATCGCCAGCATCTGCTGCTCGCCGCCCGAAAGCTGCGAGCCGCCATTTGTCCGGCGTTCGGCCAGACGCGGAAAGGTCTGGTAGACCCGTTCGACCGTCCAGGAGGCGTCGCGCCTGTTGCCGGCCGCGAGGCGCAGATGCTCGTCGACCGTCAGGCTCGGCCAGACGCGGCGGCCTTGCGGCACATAGCCGACGCCGAGACGGTGAATCTCGTGCGGCTCAAGCGAGGTGATTTCGCGGCCGTCGAGGCGGATCGAGCCGGACTTCGCGCGCTTCAGGCCGACAATGGTGTTGCAGAGCGTCGACTTGCCCATGCCGTTGCGGCCGACCACCGACAGCACGCCGCTTTCCAGCGTCAGCGAAACGCCCTGCAAGGCATGGCTTTCGCCATAAAAGACCTGGAGGTCTTCTATGCGCAGCATTGCCTTGGCGGTCTTCCCGGCACGCTCAGCCATGCTTGCCCCCGAGATAGATCTCCTGGACTTCCGGGTCGGCTTCGAGCTCCTGCGGCGTGCCTTCCTTGAACAGGCGGCCATTGTGCATCATCGAGACATATTCCGAGACGCGCAGCGCGACGTCGAGATCGTGCTCGATGATGATGTAGCCGATATGCCTGGGCAGTGCGTTGAGGATGGCGACGAGGTCGCGGCGCTCGGTTGGCGACAGGCCAGCCGCCGGCTCGTCGAAGAGGATGAAGCGCGGCGCACCAGCCAGCGCCAGGGCGATCTCCAGCTGGCGCTGCTGGCCATGGCTCAGCGTCGCCACCAGCGTGTCGCGATAGGTTTCCAGATGCACGGCGTTGAGGATCGATTCCGCCTGCACCATGTTGACGTCCGACGCGGCCGGCCGCAGCAGCGAGAAGCGCCGCCTCGAGACGCCGCGACAGGCAAGGAAGATGGAATCGAGAACCGACAGGCCCTTGAACAATTGCGATATCTGATAGGTGCGCCGCAGGCCGCGCCGGATGCGCTCATGCGGCGGCAGGTCGGTGATGTCCTCGCCGAAGAAGCGTATGCGCCCTGACGTCGGCATGAAGTCGCCGGTCACGGCGTTGAACAGCGTGGTCTTGCCGGCGCCGTTGGAGCCGAGGACCGCGCGCCGTTCTCCGGCCGCGATCCTCATGGTGATGCCCGAGAGCGCCACCAGCGCCCCGAAATGCCGCGCCACGCCATCGAGCTCCAGCGCATAGGCACCGGTGCTCTGGAGGCGGTTTGCTGCGAGGCTTTCGGTCACTGGCGGCTGCATTCGATATTGGCTGTTACGGGCAGCTCGGATTGTCGCGGTTGACCGCGCCGAGCTTCATGAACTCGTCTTCGGGAATGCCGAGCGTCTGGTTGACCTGCGGCACGACCTTGACCAGCTTGTTGAGGAGATTGCCGTCGGCACCTTCGGTGACCTCGGTCAGGAAGATGTCGGCGATGGCGTTGCGGTTCTTGTCGAGCGACACCTTGCCGGTCGGCGTGTCGAAGGAGAGCTTCGACAGCGCGTCGCGCAGCTTCTTGCCGCCGTCGGAGACATCGCCGCCGACCTGGTCGAGGCCGAGCAATGTCGCCTTCATGTCGACATAATAGCCATGGGCGAAGAGCGAGGGCGACGGAAAGGCGCCAGGCTGCTTCTTGTAGGCCTCGACGAACGCCTTCCACGCCGGCGCGTCATTGGTGTCGGCGGTCGGTCCGGCCGATGGCGTGCCCTTGAGCACGTCCTTCAGCTTGCCCTTCGAAGTCAGCCCCGTCTGGTCGACGGTGATCGAACCGCCGATCAGCGGCGCGGTGCCGCCGCCCTGCTGGTACTGGGTCAGGAAGTTGACGGCGTCGGCGCCGCCGAGCGCGACATAGATCGCATCGACGTCCTCGGGAATGGCTGCGATGACCGACGAAAAATCCTTGTTGCCGATCGGCACCCACGACTTCGACGGCACATGGCCGCCGGCCTTGCAGAACTCGGCCATGAAGCCGAACACCTGCGTGTAGGGGAAGGAATAGTCCTCGGCGACGGTGGCGACCTTCTTATAGCCCTTGTCCTTGAAGGCATAGGTGCCAAGGCCGGCCATCCACTGCGCGCCGTCGGTGGAGAAACGGAAGAAGTTTTCCGCCGGATTGCGCAAAGTGGTGTCCTGCGCGGCCGACGTACCGTTTATGAAGGTCACGTTCGGCTGCGTCTTGGCGTAGTCCTTGACGGCGATGCCTTCGTCGCCCGAAAGCGGGCCGACCAGCACCTTGACGCCGTCCTGCTCGACCAGCTTGCGCGCCGCGCGCACCGCGCTGTCGGGCGAGGCGTCGGACGAGCCCTTGACGATCTCGATCTTCTTGCCGGCGACCATGCCCTTCATCTCTTCGACCGCGGTCATGGCGCCGCGTTCGCCGTCCTCGCCAAGCACCGTGAACGGTCCCTCGAAGGTGGCGAGCAGGCCGATCTTGACGGTGTCGTCGGCGGCCAGCGCCATCGACGGCGCGGTCAGCCCGGTGAACACCGCGAGCGCCAGTAAGGTACGTCTATGCATCCTCATGTTTTTTCCTCCCGTTGATTTCGTTTTGCAGTGGTTCATTCCATCCCGGTCGCTAGGCGCCGGGACGCAAGGACTCCTGGGCAAGATGTGGCTTGATCCTCCCCCACAACCCAAGAATTCCGTCCGGTGAGACGAAGACGATCACCAGGAACACAAGGCCGATCAGCGTGTTGAACCGCTCAGCGCCGACGATGTCGATGGCGAAGGTCTGCATCAGGACGACGACGAGCGCGCCGAGGAACGGCCCAATCGGATGGCGCAGCCCGCCGATGACGGCGATGATCAAGACATCGATCGCGGCATCGACGCCGATAGTGCCTGGCGAGACGCGGCCGTTGAACCAGACCAGCAGCACGCCCGCCAGACCGGCGATGACGCCGGAGAGCAGCCAGGCGAACACCTTGTGCGCGGTGACATGGTAGCCCAGCGCGCGCATGCGGCGCGGGTTGTCGCGGATCGCCTGCAAGGTCATGCCGAAGGTCGAGCGCGAGCCATAAAGCACCGCCGCGTAGCACAGCGCCGCCAGGCCGAGGCAAAGGTAATAGAAGGGCTTGGCGTCGCGCCAACCGATGCCCCAGAAGGCCGGCGCGCGGATGCCGGCATAGCCGGAATGGCCGTTGAAGATGGCGTAGTTCTGCTGGGCGAAATAGTAGGTCGCGGTGGCGATCGCCAGCGTGATCATGATCGTGTAGATGCCCTCGGTGCGCACCGAGATCCAGCCGATCAGCGCCGATGCCAGCGCCGCCGCGAGCACGGCGAATGGCACCGCCAACCACCACGGCCAGCCGAAACCGAGGATATTGGAATTGTTGTTGCCGAGGATGGCGATGGCATAGGCTGATATGCCGGCAACGGTGATCTGCGCCAGGCTGACCATGCCGCCATAGCCGGCGAGCAGCATCAGCGACAGGCCGAGCATGCCGAAGATCAGCGAATAGCCGCCGATCTGCGTCAGAAAGAAATCGGACGCGACCAATGGATAAAGTACCAGTGCGACGGCAAGGATGATGTTGCCGGCGCCAAGCTTCTCCAGCCAGTTCCGCTGTGTGGTGGTGCTGTCGGTGGCGATGGCGAGGCTCATCTTGCCTTCCCCATGATGCCTTGCGGCCTGACCGCCAGCGTCACCACCATGATGACGAAGGTCAGCACGATGCCATAGGTCGGGAAATAAACGAGGCCGATCTGTTCGGCCAGCCCGATCAGCAGCGCGCCGATGGCCGCGCCAGTGATCGAGCCCATGCCGCCGACGATGACCACGACCAGCGACGCCAGGAGGTAGCGCACGTCCTCGCCGGGCGCGACCGACAGTGCCGACCCTCCGACGACGCCGGCAAAACCGGCAAGACCTGCGCCAACCGCGAAGACGATGGCGAACACCGCGTGCACGTTGACGCCGGAGGCCTGCAGCATGGCGCGGTCGTCGACGCCGGCGCGGATCATCATGCCGACGCGGGTCTTGTGCAGCATCAGCCAGAGGCCGACGCCGATGACGATCGCCGCCGCCAGCACGACGACGCGGTAGAGCGGATAGGTGAGGAAGACCGAGGCGCCGTTGGAACGCACCGCCGTGATGACAGGCAAGGTCAAGGCGCCGTCGAGCCATTCCGGCGTCGTGATCTGGTAAGTGCCGCCGGCCCACACCGCCAGCATCAGGTCGGCGGCGACGATCGAAATGCCGATCGACACCAGGGTCTGCCGCAGGTCGTCGCCTTCGAGGCGACGGAAGACGAAGACCTGCATGACGACGCCGACGATGGCCAGCACCGCGAAGCCGGCGGCGACGCCGAGCAGCCAGTAGCCGGTGCGGTTGGTGACCTCGTAGCCGATATAGGCGCCGAGCAGATAGAGCGAGCCATGTGCGAGATTGACGTTGCGCATCAGGCCGAAGATCAGAGTGAAGCCCGAGGCGACGAGGAAATAGAGGCCGGCCAGCGTAATGCCGTTGAGGATGGCGCTGACGAAAGCCTTCTTCGAGATCAGGATGGCGTTCAGCCAATCGGGCCAGACGGCAAAGACCAGCCATGCGATGACAGCGGCGGCGAGCAGGCCAACAAGGCCCCACGCTTGCCCGCGCGTCATGCCATCGCCCGAGGACAGCCCGGACGACGAGGATGGCTGGTCGAGCAGGCTCATGCCGTCAGCCGCCGGCGCTGCTCGTTCATGCGCGGCGCCTTGTGGAACTTGCCGTCCTTCATGATGGCGAGGATGCGGTTCTTGTCCTGCAGGATGCGCACATCCGAGATCGGATCGCCGTCGATGAGCAGGATATCGGCGAGGTAGCCTTCCTTGATCAGACCGAGCTCGTCGCCCATGTTCATGATCTGGCCGCCATATTTGGTGCCGGCCTGGATCGCTTCCATCGGCGAGAAGCCGAGCATCTCGACGAAGGTCTGAATGTCCTTGGCGTTGGTGCCTTGCGGCGTCCAGGCAAAGCCGTAGTCGCCGCCGATGCACACACGAATGCCGCGCCGATGCATCTTCTTCATCGTGTCGACGCACATTTCGAGTTCGCGCTCATATTCGAGCGAGAGTGGCGAGCCGGGCTTGATGCCCCATTGCTCGGCATGGCGCGCGGTATTGATCAGCCAGGCAATACCGGGCGCAACGAAATGCTTGTCCTTGACCGCCTCGAGCATGTCGAGCGCTTCCTCGTCGGCGAAGGAGGCGTGATAGATGTTCTGGATGCCGTGGCGCACGCACTGCTTGACCGAGCCGGACGAGCGCGCATGCGCCGACAGCACCTTGTTGCGGCAGCGCGCCTCGGAGGCGGCCATGGCAACCTCCTCCTCCGACATCGGCGTTTCCTCGGCGCCCATGCCGGTGATGCTCTCGCCGGACAAATTGAGCTTGATGGAATCGACGCCGTATTTGATCAGCTGGCGGACGGTGCGGCGGATTTCCTCGGGGCCGGAGACGACGAGGCCGAGGTTCAGCCCCTCATGCGGAATGTGCGAGGGCGCTGAATCGCCGAGACCGCCGACCGTGGTGATCTCGGGACCCGCCGCGAGATAGCGTGGTCCGGGGAAACGGCCCTGGTTGATGAATTTCTTGGCCACGACATCGAGGCGCGGCTTGGCAGCGGCAGCGCCCCGGCCGGCGGTGAAGCCGGCGTCGAGCACCAGCTTGGCCATCTCCATGGTGACCAGCATGTGTTCCTCGACCTCCATCATCTGGATGGGATCGATGCCGGGCGCGTTGTTCCAGGACAGGTGCAGATGCGCGTCGATCATGCCGGGCATAAGCGTCGCGCCCATGCCGTCGATGATGGTTGCTCCCCCCGCCGCACCGCCGCTGTAGGAAGACGACGAGGACGAGCCGAAGCGCGACGAACCCTTGGTGATCTGCTTGATGCGGTTGCCCTGCACCAGCACCTCGCCGGTGTAGGGATATTCACCAGTTGCGTCGAGCACGCGCACATTGGTGAACAGCGTGCTGCCCGAGCCGTTGCCGTTCCAGCTGTCGTCTGCCATCACAAGCCTCCCAACTTGCCGAGCGCATAAGTTTACGCCCGATCAGAATTCCTCACCTATCAACCCGTCTCAAAAAATCAGCGAGCTTTTGGGTGCTTTCGCGCGGGCTCTCGACCGTTGCCCAATGTCCGCACCGATCCAGCGACGAGAATATGGCGCCCTTGATTTTATCAGCAAGCGACTGGGCGACGCCGGGCGGATTGACCGTGTCGGCATCGCCGGTGACCAGCAGTGTCGGCGCCGAGATCCGGCGCGCATCGACGGCGGTCGCCTTGGCCAGCGCCTCGCAGGTGCGGGCATAGGATTCGGGATCCTGCCTCGTGATCGATTCCCGCACGAAGGCGACTGCCGCCGGCGAGGTTTCCCTGCTGTGTGCCGAGATCGCGTTGGCGACGATCTGGTCGGCTATGTCGGCCATGCCGCCCGAGCGCGCCAGTTGCGCCCGCTTGCCGAGCCCTTGCCGTGTCGCTTCGGTCGGCTCGGCCAAGGCCCCAAACAGGGCGAGCGACCTAACCAGCGAAGGCTGCGCCGCCGCGATCTGCTGACAGACGATGGTGCCCATCGAATGGCCGACGAAATGGGCTGACGTGACCCCCATGCCGGCCAAGGCGCGGATCACCGCCTCGCTCATGCCTTCGATGGTCAGCGGCTCGATCGGACGCGGCGAACGGCCGGAGCCCGGCAAATCGAGCCGGATGACGCGATAGGCAGACAATGCCGCCATCTGCGGCTGGAACATGTTCGAGGTGCCGCCAAGGCCGTGGATCATCGCCACGGCAGCCCCCTCGCCGACAGTTTCGGCAACGACCTGGCCAACCGTCACCGTCGTCATTGAGCATGCTCCGCGAAGCGGTTTTCCAGCGTGCCGATGCCGTCGATTTCGATGCGCACAACGTCGCCAGCCTTCAGGTATTTCGGTGGATCGAAGCCGATGCCGACGCCGACCGGCGTGCCGGTGGCGATGATGTCGCCGGACTTCAGCGTGATGCCCTGCGACAGGGTGGCGATGATGGTGGGAATATCGAAGATCAGCAGCGATATCCTGGAATCCTGGCGCAGATCCTCGTTGACGAAACACCTTATTCCGGCGGTCGCCAGGTCGAGTTCGTCCCTGGTCACCGCCCAGGGGCCCATCGGGCAGAACGTGTCCTGCGACTTGCCGATCAGCCACTGGCTGTACTTGCCCTGCAGGTCGCGCGCGGTGACGTCATTGACGATGGTGTAGCCCCAGACGTGATCGAGCGCGTTCTCCCTGGAAATGCCGCGTCCACCTTTGCCGATGATGACGGCGAGTTCCGCCTCGTAGTCGATAGCCGTCGAGACGGAGGGATCGATCAGCACGCTGGCATGGTTGGCGACCACCGATTCCGGCACTTTGGAAAAGATGATCGGGTGCTTCGGGATCGCGCCGGCGCCGGCACTGGAATCAAAGCCCGAGCGGGCGAACTCATGCGCGTGCTCGTGATAGTTCTTGCCAACACAGAAAATGTTGCGGCGCGGCTGGGGGATCGGCGCCTCGATCTCGACCTGCGCAAGCGGGATCGGCGACAAGGTACGCGGGATGCCGGCGCCGTTGCGCTCGACCAGCGCCAAGATGCCGGACATGGCCTGGTCGACCGAAAAATCGAAAGGCGCGATGGTCTGGGCATCGAGGTCGACCAGACCGACGCGACGTTCGCCCGATATCGAAAAAGTCGCGACCCGCATCCAGTTCCTCCCTGAACCAATATTGAGCCAATTTTTTGCTCTTTCGCTACACGCTATCGCCGATTGGTTTAGGCCGCAAGTGGAATCTCGGCTGATCGTACCAAAAGTATCCGGCCCCGATAGGCCAGTTTAAGCGGACTCGCACCGGCGCTGCGTAATGGACGGCGGCGCAGGAAGCTGATATGCGTGGTTCAGTATCGGATCAGATAAAAGTTGCCAGGCATGCCAAAGCTCGTCGCCAACGATATCGCCACCGTCCTGAAAAAACGCATCTCCTCGGGCGAGTGGATCGAGAATGGCCGCATGCCGCCGGAACGCGATCTTGCGAGCGAGTTCGGTGTCGCGCGCAACACGGTGCGGCGCGCCGTTTCCTTCCTCGAGGAGGACGGCACGGTGGTGCGCCATGTCGGGCGCGGAACTTTCCTGACCGCCACCAATCCAGCCTCGATGGCGGCGGTTGTCGGCCGGATGGAAGGCACCAGCCCGGCCGATATGATGGAGATCCGGCAGCTGCTGGAACCGGCGGCGGCATCGTTCGCCGCCACCAATGCCAGCGCCATGGAGCTCAACGCGGTGCGCGAGGCGCACAAGATCGCCTGCGAAGCGCAGGACATGCCGACCTTCGAACACTGGGACGCGGAGTTCCATCACCGCATCTTCGCCTGCTCGCGCAACGAATTCCTCAAGGAGATCCACAATCTGATGCGCATCCTGCGCAATCAGGCACCGTGGTTCGAAATGAAGAAGCGCTCCTTTTCCGAGGAGCGCCGCGGCATCTATTGCAGCGAACACCAGACGGTTCTCGACGCGCTGCTGCGCCGCGATCCGGAGAGCGCCAGCCAGGCCATGCTGGCGCATCTGAAAACCGTCGAGCGCAATCTTTTGGGGCGGTGATCGCGCCGGGAAGGCGCGGCAGCGCCTCCCCCGCCCCTAGTATCACTCGCCGCGCATCGTTGCCTGGAAAGTCGGCAGGTGCTTCTTCTGCGCTTCCAGCATGCGTTCGCGGTAGACACCGTAGATGACGTCGGTGTCGTGCAGCGTGACGCCCGCGATCGTCGGCGAGGCAAAGACCGGCAGTTCGATGCCGCGCTTGGCGAGCTGCTCGGCGGTGCGGGCAATCAGCTCATGCGCCAGGATCATGGCGAGCACCGTCGACGAACCGGACACCGGACGACTCCAGCCCTCGACCGGCACGATGGCGTCCTCGATCGGCGAGCAGGTGTCGATGACGAGATCGGCCGCATCCGCCAGCCGCTTGCCGGAGGAATGCGTGGCAGGCTTGTCGAGATTGTTCTTGCTGGTCACCGCGACGACGAAGATGCCGCGTTTTTTCGCGTAGAGCGCGGTGTCGATGCCCGACGAATTGCGGCCGCTATGGCCGAAGATAATGATGGAATCGCCCTTGTTGAGCGGCTGGTGATCGAGGAACTTCTCGGCGTATCTTTCGGTCCGCTCCAGCCACAGAAGCTCGCGCACGCCGCCGGCGCCGAGCACGTTGTGCCACATCACGCGCGGGTCGGTCAGCGGATTGAAGCCGACATAGCTGCCGTAGCGCGGGAACACTTCCTGCACCGGCAGCACCGAATGGCCCGAACCGTAGAGATGGACCAGACCGCCGCCTTCAAGCGAATCGGCGAAGCGGGTGGAGGCCTCGCCGAAGGCCTCTTCGTTGGTTTTCGCTGCCTTGTCGATGAGAGCGGCGAGACGGTGGATGTAGAGATCGGACACGTGGGTACTCCTGTTTAAGTGTCTGCTTGGGAGGGTGGATCAGCTTCGCGGGTTCGAAGGGACGCGCCCGGCGCGCAGTGTCGAGCGGATTTCGTAGCGGTCGCCGCGCATGATGGAGACGGTGAATTCGAAAGGCCCGCGCTCGTCGGTGGTGATGCGTTCGACGATGAAGGCGGGGCTGCCGGCGGGCAGGTCGAGCAGCTCGGCGTCCGCCGCGCCAATGGCACCGACGCGGTAGTTTTCCCGCGCGGCCACCGGCACGATGCCGTAGTGACGCTCGAGCGCTTCGTAGAGCGAGCCTTGCAGCAGGCCGGCGTCGAGGAACCCCGGCACGCGCGCCGCCGAAAGCTGCGCCGTCTGGATGCCGATCGGCTCGTTGTTGCCCAACCTGAGACGCCGGATGCGCACCACCGGATCGCCTTCCTCGATCTCCAGCGCGCCGGCCGCCGCAGCATTGGCCGTCGTCAGGCTGCAATCGAGCAGGCGCGAGCCGGCGACCACGCCCATATTGCCCATTTCCTGGGTGAAGCTGGTCAGCTCGCGCGTGCCGGCCACCAGCGTGGTCGAGCGCACGAAGGTGCCGCGGCCATGCTCGCGCCGCAGCAGCCCGCCTTCCTCCAGATTGCGCAGAGCATGGCGCAAGGTGATGCGGCTGACGCCAAACAGAGCGCACAGCCGGTCTTCCGCCGGGATCTGGTCGCCGGTCTCCCATTCGCCGCTCTTGACGATGGCGCGGATCGCCTCCTCGACCTGATACCAGAGCGGCTCCGGGCGTCTGCGGTCCGGCTGCTGAAAGCTCGCTTCGCTCATCGCACCTGTCTCCACTCTTTCCCGGCGCGACCAGCCAGCGCCGCGCCGACAAGACCGGCACCCGGACCGAACCGGCCGGGCCGGACATCGATGCCACGCAGATGCGCCGGCAACTGACGCCGCAGCGCGGCAAGCAGCGGCGGCCGCATCACCTCCAGCGCCTCGGCCAGTCCCCCCGAAATCAAAACCGCCTGCGGATCGAGAAGCGCCACGGCCCCGGCCAGCGCCGTGCCGAGCCGCCGCGCCGGCACTTCCAGCAAGGTCTGCGCTGCGAGTTCGCCTGCCTGAGCGGCGGCGATCAGTTGGCGGCCATCGGTGAGGCCGATCTGGCCGGCAAGCGCATCGAGCGCCCGGCCCGAGGCGACGCGCTCCAGCCAGCCGCTGCGCTCCTCGCCATGATCCTTGATGTCGGCGCAAGCCCAGCCGAACGAGCAGGCGCCGCCATGCGCGCCGGCAACGATGCGGCCGTTGGCCAGCACCGCCGAGCCGATGCCGGTGCCAATGGCGAGCAGGATCGCATCCGACATGCCTTTTGCCGCACCCTCGACGGCTTCCGCCAGCAGCGCGATCTGCGCGTCGTTGCCGAGCGCCACGGGCAGGCCTGGAAACAGGGCCTGGACGTCGACGCCGTCGAGAAACGGCAGGTTCGGGATCCAGCGGCAGACGACACCTTCGACGAGCCCGGGCACCGCGATGCCGAGCGCCTCGACCGCCCCGGCTCCAGCGCGCAGCGCCTGGATGCGGGCGACGAAC
>NZ_RZSJ01001139.1:0-235 GCF_003998025.1 Mesorhizobium sp. M8A.F.Ca.ET.021.01.1.1 | reverse complement strand
GTCGAGCCAGTTGCTCCGGTCGAGCCAGTTGCACCGGTCGAGCCAGTCGCACCGGTATCACCTGTTGCTCCAGTCGAGCCTGTTGCTCCAGTCGAGCCAGTTGCTCCGGTCGAGCCAGTTGCTCCGGTCGAGCCAGTTGCACCGGTCGAGCCAGTCGCACCGGTATCACCTGTTGCTCCAGTCGAGCCTGTTGCTCCAGTCGAGCCAGTTGCTCCGGTCGAGCCAGTTGCTCCGG
>NZ_RZSJ01001138.1:0-245 GCF_003998025.1 Mesorhizobium sp. M8A.F.Ca.ET.021.01.1.1 | reverse complement strand
GCAAACCTTCCGGGCCGAACGCGCGATAGCGTCCAAGCCATTTGTAGCCGGTCTTGCGCGATATCCCATAAGACGCACAGAGCTCGATCATCGTCTCTTCACCCGAAAGGCAATCCACAACAAACCGTAGCCGCTCGTCCATGATCCCAGTTTCTCGCCAAACCATCGCCGGTCCTCCCGGCGGACAAGAAAACTGTCACCCATGCTATCGGTCCATTCTGTTACCTATCTATCCGGTTCGGACA
>NZ_RZSJ01001137.1:0-274 GCF_003998025.1 Mesorhizobium sp. M8A.F.Ca.ET.021.01.1.1 | reverse complement strand
CATCGAGATCAATAATCAGCTCGAATGCCTGCCCAAGGTAGCGCATCTCTACCTGGCGCATGCACCTGGCCTTCCCGGAAACACCCAGAAGGCGCTCCGCCTCACGCTGGAGCTGAACGTAAGCCTGTTCAGCTGCCGTATAATCGAGCTCGTCCAGTCGTGCGACGAAGGCTGATGCGACAGCTACTGACTTTTCGGCCAGAAGCAGACCCACGGCACTGAAAACGCCCGCTGCTGCAGGAACATATATGCGGCCGATCTCCAAGCTTCGCGC
>NZ_RZSJ01001136.1:0-316 GCF_003998025.1 Mesorhizobium sp. M8A.F.Ca.ET.021.01.1.1 | reverse complement strand
ATCAGGAAGCGTGCCCATTGGATCAAGTGATGACGACAGGTTTCGACTATGTGATCGTCGGCGCAGGCTCTTCGGGCTGCGTTCTTGCCGCGCGCCTGTCCGAGAATCCGGCAGTCCGCGTCTGCATAATCGAGGCCGGAGGCAAGGACAGCCATCCGCTGATCCATATGCCGGTCGGCTTCGCCAAAATGACCACCGGACCGCTCACCTGGGGCCTGGTGACGGCTCCGCAGAAGCACGCGGACAATCGCGAGATCCTCTACGCGCAGGCAAAGGTGCTGGGCGGCGGCTCGTCGGTCAATGCCGAGGTCTACAC
>NZ_RZSJ01001135.1:0-378 GCF_003998025.1 Mesorhizobium sp. M8A.F.Ca.ET.021.01.1.1 | reverse complement strand
CGACGGCTGGAACCTGCTCGTCGGCAGCCTGGTGCGCTCTTGCACCTGATCGTCCGCGCTCGACATCAGGCATCGCGCGCCCGAGGAATCGGACGGCGCGAGCATCATCGAATTTTCTCCGAATTATTTTCGATTAACCGTCCGATTTAGTCCTTTGGTAGGGACTCGCCGCCATAGTCGCTCGCAGATGGCGGGTGACCCAAACGCAACGGTCATTGGCATGATGCCGCTCCGTCATACCGGACAAACCGGTATGCAAAAAACACCTGTAAAAACAAGGTACGAGTAGCCATGGCCAGTATCATGACCAACGCCGCAGCGTTGACCGCGCTGCAGAGCTTGAACGCCACCCAGAAGAGCCTCGACACCACCCAGTCC
>NZ_RZSJ01001134.1:0-380 GCF_003998025.1 Mesorhizobium sp. M8A.F.Ca.ET.021.01.1.1 | reverse complement strand
GGAAATGACGAAGAAGATATCGACGCCGGCAAAGCCGCCGGGCAGCGCCGTGAGGCCGAAATGATAGGCGACGACGCCGCCGACCGCCAGCGCGCGCAAGCCCTGTATATCAGGCCGAAACGATGCCGCCACGAGGCCTCCTTGGTGCAAGCCCAGCCCCCCAAGGTCCAGCTCTTGCCAATCTCGGCCGGACGGGCCGCTATCGCAATGCAACAAATCTTTCGCAGTGCAACATGGCCAGAACAAGGAGAGGCGATTTTGCCGCTTCATGGAAGCAGGGCGACCGTGTCGATCGACGGGAACAAACTCGCGGCGTCAGGCTGAACGCAGGCGGAACCGATCGCAACGGCTCGCCTTCGACGACGTTAGCATCATTCGGT
>NZ_RZSJ01001133.1:0-383 GCF_003998025.1 Mesorhizobium sp. M8A.F.Ca.ET.021.01.1.1 | reverse complement strand
TATACGGGGAGAGGATGCCGGCAGGCAGGTGAGGGGCGGCGCAGACTTTAGGATGTCATCTGATGAACCGCCACTGGCACAATTGACTACCGGGAATTATCGTTCCATATTTTGAAAAATAGAAACTTTGTTCCGGGAGGAGGAATGGAGATCAGGCTCGAAGGCAAGGTGATATTGGTCACCGGGTCGACGCAAGGCATCGGCCGTGCCATCGCCGAGACCCTGGCGCGCTCCGGCGCGGCCGGGCTGCTGGTCACCGGCCGCGAGAAGACGCGTGGCGATGCGGTCGCGGCGGAGCTTTCGCGGCTGGGCACGCCGACACTCTTCGTCGCCGCGGACCTCGGAGACCCGGAAACTCCGGCCCTTTTGGCGCAGGCCTGCAT
>NZ_RZSJ01001132.1:0-384 GCF_003998025.1 Mesorhizobium sp. M8A.F.Ca.ET.021.01.1.1 | reverse complement strand
CCCCGTATAGAGACGGGGAGAGGGGGGCTTGTCGCCGGCATTGCGGCCAGCTTCTCTCTCCCCGTTTACGGGGAGAGATGTCCGGCAGGACAGTGAGGGGCAGCGCCGACGGATGGTCCGTTGGCAAACCTCAGCCTTACTCCCCCGGCCCCTTGCAGGCCACGATCTGCTCCTTGGTGTAGGTCGTCCAGTCCGGGATCGAGATCGAGACCGGCCATTCGGGGCTCAGCGACGGATCGGCGGCGGCCTTCAGCTTGGCCTTGCCTTCGTCGGTGGCGTTCTCCCAGAGCTGCGGGTCGACCAGCACGGTCTGCTGGGCCGGCTTCTTGCCGTCGAGGATCTGCAGCGCCAATGTAACGCCCGCGCCGCCGATCGAGCCGGGGT
>NZ_RZSJ01001131.1:0-390 GCF_003998025.1 Mesorhizobium sp. M8A.F.Ca.ET.021.01.1.1 | reverse complement strand
GGCACTTTAAAGGCGATGAGGATGATCGTTTCCGGCACCCCGATTGGCGCGCAAGAGGCGCATGGCGCCGGACTGGTCGATGCCGTTTTCGAGGGTGATCTGACCACGCATGCCGTGAATTTCGCCCGCGAGATCGCCCGCAAGGGCGGTCCGTTCACGCCGGTGCGCGAACGCGATGAGAGGCTGGGGGAAACCGACCTTGCCGCCTTCGATGCCGAGGCCGCGGATCTTGCCCGCAAAGCGCGGGGACTCGAAGCGCCTGTTGCCTGTGCGCAGGCGGTGCGCAATGCCGTCACGCTGCCCTTCGACGAGGCGCTGGCGGCCGAGCGGGCGCTGTTCGTGAAACTCGTCGCCAGCGCCTCGTCGAAGGGCAGCGTGACGGCATTGCGC
>NZ_RZSJ01001130.1:0-394 GCF_003998025.1 Mesorhizobium sp. M8A.F.Ca.ET.021.01.1.1 | reverse complement strand
CGACGACGGCGTCGCCGCCCTCACCCAGCTCGGCCTGATCAAGGCCGCCTGAGAGCCTCATGCAATTCGAGAGTTCGGCCAGGCGGCGTTGGCGCCGCCTGGCCGTGCCGGTTACTGGCTCGGCGCCATCACGTGCTCGCATGACACTTTCGGGTTCATGTCGGCGAAGGTGCCGGTCGGGTTGCCTTTCCAGGCCCAGACATGCAGTTCGTAGAACTCACCCAGGCCATAGCGGTTGGGCGCGCTGTTGAAGTTGAACAGCTGTCCCTCGAGCGACGCCGGCCCCTTCGAAGTGATGTATTCGACCGCCACCAGCTTCAGCGTGCCGTCGGCCATCGGCTCGTACATCACCGCTTCGGGACGGGCGATGTCGATCTTGTCGTCCTTCAGATAC
>NZ_RZSJ01000112.1:0-13286 GCF_003998025.1 Mesorhizobium sp. M8A.F.Ca.ET.021.01.1.1 | reverse complement strand
GCCTGGAACAGGCCGACCGTCAGAGCCGCACGCTGGAGGAACTCGGTATTCTTTATACGACGGTGGGCAATGTCGACGCGGCCGGCCGGGCCTTCGCCGCGCTGTTGGCCAATCTCGAGCAGCGGTCGCGTCAGGAAACCGATCCCAGCGTCAAGCGCGATCTCGCCATCAGCCATATCAAGCTCGCCAACACTGAGGTGGCGCAAGGCAACCTGCCGAGCTCGCTCGATAACTATGAGGCGGCCAGGGGCATGCTGCAGGAGTTGACCGCAAGCGTGCCGGACAAGAAAGACTGGCTCGGTGATCTTGCCATGGCCAATGACAAGATCGGCAACGTCCTGGCGACACAAGGCGATGTGGCCGCGGCGGCCCAGGCCTATCAACAAAGCCTGTCGATCAAGCAGAAATTGGCCGACGCCGAGCCGAACAGCGCCTATCTGCTGCGCGACCTGACCATAACCTATGACGAAATCGGCGACCTTGCCCGTACCGCCGGCCAGTTGGACAGCGCCCAGACGGCCTTCGAGGAGAGCCTGAGAATCCGGCAGGCGCTGGCCGAGAACAAACCCGACGACCTTGAGCGCCAGCGCGCGGTCTCCGTAAGCCACGAGAGGATCGGTGACGTGCTGCGCGAGCGTGGCGCCGCCGCCGATGCGCTCGTGGCCTACAACAAGAGCCAGGCGATCGCCGAAGACCTGGTGCGCCGCGACCCTAACGATACCGACTTGAAGCGCGACCTGTCGATCAGCTACGCCAAGATCGGCAACGCGCTCAACGACCAGGAGAGCTGGCCGGCAGCGCTGGCTTCCTATCAACAAGCGCTGGCTGTAGCGCGTGAACTTGCCGCGAGCGACCCAGGCAACACCGACTGGCAGCGCGACCTTTCGGTCTGTCTGGAAAAGGTTGCCGGTGTGCTTGATGCCCAGGGCAATGTCAGCGACGCACTGCGAAACTACCAGGACAGTCTTGCCATTGCCGACCGGCTGGCCAAGCTCGACCCGGGCAATTCCGACTGGCAACGCGACCTGTCGATCACTTTGTCGGAAATCGGCATGCTGGAGACCAAGCAACGCCATTTCGAGGGTTCCAGGAAGGCCTTCGAAGCCAGCCTCGGCATCCGCCAGAAACTGGCTCAATCCGATCCGAACAATGCGCTTTGGCAATTTGATCTGGTTCAGGCCTACATCAACTATGCGTATGTGGCCAAGGATCCGAAGGCGGTGCTGACCAAGGCGCTGAACCTGACGCTGGAGCTAGACCGCACGGGCCGGCTGGCGCCGAGGGACAAATCCACGATCAAATATTTGCACGGCCTTCTCGCTAAATTCAACGCTCGAAAAAAATAGCCGGCTGGCGGCTCGGCATTTGAGCCGGAAATGCCTGCAAACCTTGGAAAAACCGCCTTTAGCGCCTATATCTAGTCGATATCAGAAGCGCGATTCGGGGCCGATTTTTCGCGCTGTACAAGCGGCATCTAGACAACAGGTTTTCATGAGCGACCAGACCGAGAACACCAACGGCGCTGAAGCCGAATACGGCGCCGATTCCATCAAGGTTTTGAAGGGGTTGGATGCTGTCCGCAAGCGGCCGGGCATGTATATCGGCGACACCGATGACGGCTCGGGCCTGCATCACATGGTCTACGAGGTGGTCGACAACGCCATCGACGAGGCGCTGGCCGGCCATGCCGACCTGGTTTCGGTGACGCTTAATCCCGATGGCTCGGTGACGGTTATCGACAATGGCCGTGGCATTCCGACCGACATTCACCCCAGCGAGGGCATTTCGGCGGCCGAAGTGATCATGACGCAGCTGCATGCCGGCGGAAAGTTCGACCAGAACTCCTACAAGGTTTCTGGCGGCCTGCATGGCGTCGGCGTCTCGGTCGTCAACGCGCTGTCGGCCTGGCTGAAGCTCAAGATCCGCCGCAACGGCCAGATCTTCGAAATGAGTTTCACCCATGGCGATGCCGACGCGCCGCTGAAGGCGACCGGCAGCTACGAGCAGGACAAGCGCCCGGGCACCAATGAGGGCCGCAGCGGCAGCGAGATCACCTTCTTTCCGTCCGCCGAGACCTTCACCATGGTCGAGTTCGACTTCGGCACGCTGGAGCACCGGCTGCGCGAACTCGCCTTCCTGAACTCCGGTGTGCGCATCGTGCTGACAGACGCCCGTCATGCGGACGTCGTGAAGCATGAACTGCACTATGACGGGGGCCTCGAAGAGTTCGTCAAATATCTCGACCGCGTCAAGAAACCGCTGATCGACAAGCCGATCGCCATCAGGGCCGAGCGCGACGGCATCACCGTCGAAGTGGCGATGTGGTGGAACGACAGCTACCACGAGAATGTGCTGGCCTTCACCAACAACATTCCGCAGCGCGACGGCGGCACGCATCTGGCCGGTTTTCGCGGTGCGCTGACCCGCCAGATCACCGGCTATGGCGAATCCTCGGGCCTGACCAAGAAGGAAAAGGTCTCGCTGATCGGCGACGATTGCCGCGAAGGCCTGACGGCGGTGCTGTCGGTCAAGGTTCCCGATCCGAAATTCTCGTCGCAGACCAAGGACAAGCTGGTCTCGTCGGAAGTCCGTCCCGTGGTCGAAGGGCTGGTCAATGAAGCACTCGGCACGTGGCTCGAAGAGCATCCGACCGAGGGCAAGGTGGTTGTCGACAAGGTGATCCAGGCCGCGGCGGCGCGCGAAGCCGCGCGCAAGGCGCGCGACATCACCCGCAAGACCTCGCTTGGGGTCACCTCGCTGCCCGGCAAGCTGGCCGACTGCCAGGAACGCGACCCGGCGAAGTCCGAAATTTTCATCGTCGAGGGTGACTCGGCAGGCGGCTCCGCCAAGGGCGGCCGTTCGCGGCAGAACCAGGCGATCCTTCCCTTGCGCGGCAAGATCCTCAATGTCGAGCGGGCTCGCTTCGACCGCATGCTCTCGTCCGACATGATCGGCACACTGATCACCGCGCTCGGCACCTCGATCGGCAAGGACGAATTCAACGCCGACAAGCTGCGTTACCACAAGATCATCCTGATGACCGACGCCGACGTCGACGGCGCCCATATCAGGACCCTGCTGCTCACCTTCTTCTTCCGGCAGATGCCGGAGCTGATCGAGCGCGGCCATCTCTACATCGCCCAGCCGCCGCTCTACAAAGTGACGCGCGGCAAGAGCTCGCAATACATCAAGAATGAGAGCGCCTTCGAGGAATTCCTGATCGATTCAGGGTTGGAGGAGGCTTCGCTTACACTTGGCTCGGGGGAAGTGCGGACCGGACAGGATCTGCACGGCGCCGTTGCCGACGCGCTGGCCGTGCGCCAGCTCATCAACGGCTTGCACACGCGCTACAACCGCGACGTCGTCGAGCAGGCGGCGATCGCCGGCGGGCTCAATCCCGATGTCTTTGCCGATCTTGGCCGTGCCAACGCGATGGCGGAGCGGATCGCGCAACGCCTCGACATCATTGCCGAGGACACCGAGCGCGGCTGGACCGGCCGCATGTCGACGTCGAACGAGGGTATCGGCGGCTATGTCTTCGAACGCACCGTGCGCAGCGTCAAGGAATACGCCCATCTCGACATGGCGCTGATCAATTCCGCCGATGCACGCCAGCTCGACCGCTACGCGCAGCGCCTCAGCGAGATCTACGAGACGCCGCCGGTGCTGCGCCGCAAGGATGTGTCCGAAACTGTCTCGGGGCCGCTGGCGCTGCTCAACGCGGTCTTCGCGACCGGCCGCAAAGGACTGACCATGCAACGCTACAAGGGTCTCGGCGAGATGAATGCCGAGCAGTTGTGGGAGACCACGCTCGACCCGAATGTGCGCTCGCTGCTGCAGGTCAAGGTCAACGACGCGACCGACGCCGACAGCCTGTTCTCGCGGCTGATGGGCGACGAGGTGGAACCACGGCGCGAATTCATTCAGGACAACGCCCTGTCGGTCGCCAACCTGGATATTTGACCGACCGCCCAAATCGGCGCGCCAGGCAATTCCAGAAAGTGCGGAACGGTTTTCCGGGGAAAAGCGATAGCGCTTTCCCCTGGGGGACTTCGTCAAGACAACGAATAGAGCGGTTCCGCGTTTTCGTGAGACAATGAACCGTTCTACGCCGCGCCAGTTTGTTCCATCGCCGGCAAACAAAATCATTTCATAGCCCACCGGAACGGAAGCTCCCGAGAGACATTGTGACAGTATCGATCACAATTTCTCACAAGGAGACATCCATGGGACGCGGCATCTTGCTCTGGTTGCTCGGCATTCCGATTCCGATCATCATCCTCATCATGCTGTTCGTACGGTAGGGGGCCTGAAATGCAGTCCGCCCTATCGGCTGTCAACGTATCCGCTTCGACGGAATCGTCCTCCACCGCGGTCAGCTGGGGACCGATCATTGCCGGCGCCTTCGCGGCCTCGACGCTGACATTCATCCTCATGCTGCTCGGCTCGGGCCTCGGGCTCACTATGGTTTCGCCATGGTCGGGCTCCAGCGCATCGATCACCACCTTCGCGGTGTCCACCGCCGTCTGGCTGGTCATCGTGCAATGGCTTTCCTCCGCTGTCGGGGGCTATTTGGCAGGACGGTTGCGTACCAAATGGGTCGGCATCCACACCGACGAGGTCTATTTCCGGGACACCGCCCACGGCTTTCTCGCCTGGGCGTTGGCCACGCTTCTCGTTGTAGGCGTACTTGGCTCGGCGCTTTCCGCCGCGATTGGATCAGGTGTACAGGCCGCGTCCACCGTGGCTTCGGGAGCCGCCATGGGTGCGTCGGCCGGCGCCTCGGCCAATGCCAACGGCGCATCGGCCGACAATGCGACCTCCTATCTGGTGGATTCGCTGTTCCGGCCGGCCGATCCGGCCAAGCTCGCGGCCGCCAATCCAGGCGATGAAGCCGCGGCAGCCGGGCAGGCCTCACGTATCCTGATCGCCGGTACCGTCGCCGGCGAGGTCTCCGCGGAAGACAAGACCTATCTTGCGCAATTGGTCGCCGCGCGCACCGGCCTTTCCGAGGCTGACGCCAAGACACGTGTCGACGCGGTGCTGGCGAAGGCGCAGGACGCGAAGGTCAAGGCGAAGCAGGCGGCCGACACGGCAAGAAAGGCAAGCGCCACCTTTGCGCTTCTCGGTGCCCTGTCGCTGGTCATCGGCGCCTTCATCGCCAGTGCGGCCGCGGCTCTCGGCGGCAGGCAGCGCGATGAAGAGGAAGCCGTTTTCCTGACCAACGGATGAAAGCAAAGCATCAGGACAGCACCAAAGAGCCCGGCATCGACCGGGCTCTTTCTTTATTCGACAGTCAAGATCGGCCGGATCAGTGATCCATCGCCTTGACGATCTCTTCGGTCATCTTCTTGGCGTCGCCGAGCAGCATCATGGTGCCGTCCTTATAGAACAGCGTGTTGTCGATGCCGGCATAGCCGGAACCGAGCGAGCGCTTGACGAACAGGCAGGTGCGGGCCTTGTCGACGTCGAGGATTGGCATGCCGTAGATCGGGCTGCTCTTGTCATCACGCGCGGACGGGTTGGTGACGTCGTTGGCGCCGATGACATAGGCGACGTCGGCCTGCGCGAATTCGGAGTTGATGTCCTCGAGCTCGAACACTTCGTCGTAAGGCACGTTGGCCTCCGCCAGCAGCACGTTCATGTGGCCAGGCATGCGGCCTGCGACCGGGTGAATGGCGTATTTGACATCGACGCCGTTGGCCTTGAGCTTGTCGGCCATTTCGCGCAGCGCGTGCTGCGCCTGCGCAACCGCCATGCCGTAACCCGGCACGATGATGACCTTCTGCGCGTTCATCATCAGATAGGCGGCATCGTCGGCCGAACCCTGCTTGACGGTCCGCTCGATGCCGTCGTCCGCCGCTGCCGCGGTTTCACCGCCGAAGCCGCCGAGGATGACCGAGATGAAGCTTCGGTTCATGCCCTTGCACATGATGTAGGACAGGATGGCGCCGGAGGAGCCGACCAGCGCGCCGGTGATGATCAGCGCCAGATTGCCGAGCGTGAAGCCGAGCGCCGCCGCTGCCCAGCCCGAATAGGAATTCAGCATCGAAACGACGACCGGCATGTCGGCGCCGCCGATCGGGATGATCAGCAGGATGCCGAGCACCAGCGAGGCGGCAACGATCAGCCAGAACACCAGCTTGGCCTCGGTGGTCACCAGCAGCACGATCAGGACGACGAGCGCGATGGCAAGTGCTGCGTTGATGAAGTGACGGCCGCCGATCATGATCGGCTTGCCGGACATGCGGCCGTCGAGCTTGAGGAAGGCGATGACCGAGCCGGTGAAGGTGATGGCGCCGATGGCGACGCCGAGGCTCATCTCGATCAGGGCCTGGGCATGGATGTCGCCAGCGGTGCCGATGCCGAAGCTCTCCGGTGCGTAGATGGCGGCGGCCGCCACCATGACGGCGGCGAGGCCGACCAGCGAGTGAAAGGCTGCGACCAGCTGCGGCATCGAGGTCATGGCGATGCGGCGCGCGGTGACGGCGCCCACGCCGCCGCCAATGGCCAGGCCAAGCGCGATCAGGCCGAAGCGGCCAGCGGACGGGGTTGCCAGCGCCAGCGTGGTGGCAATGGCGATGCCCATGCCGATCATGCCGTAGAGATTGCCCTGGCGGCTGGTTGTCGGATGCGACAGGCCGCGCAGCGCCATGATGAACAGGACGCCGGAAACCAGGTAGAGGAAGGACGCGAAGTTGGCGTTCATGGCGCTCTACTTGTCCTTCTTCTTGTACATGGCCAGCATGCGCTGGGTGACGAGGAAGCCGCCGAAGATGTTGACCGAGACCAGCATCAGCGCGACGAAGCCGAAGCCTGCGGCAACGCCCGAAGCCGCGATACCGACGGCGAGCAACGCACCGACGACGATGACGGACGAGATGGCGTTGGTGACGGCCATCAGCGGCGTGTGCAAGGCGGGCGTCACCGACCAAACGACATAGTAGCCGACGAAGATCGCCAGCACGAAAATGGCGAAGCGGAAGACGAAGGGATCGATGGCGCCGCCCGACAGCGCGTGCGCGGCATTACCGGCGGCCTCGGTGCCGCCCGGGGCATTGGCCAGGTTCTGCACCGCGAGCCTGACGGCAGCACTTGCCTGGTCGAGTTGATCCAGGGCTTTCTGCAAGGTCTGATCCATCACGCGGTCCCTTTCGGCTTAGAGGCGGGCGATTTGGGTGCGGCAGGTTTCTTCGCTGCCGCCTTTTTCGGCGCAGGCGTGGACGCATCGGCGACCAAGGTCGTGGCCGGGATCGCCGCCGGCTCGACATAGGGCTGCTGGTCCGCCTTGGCGAAGGCCGGGTGAACGACCTTGCCGCCATCGGTCAGCATCGTCGCCTTGACCAGGTCGTCGTCGCGGTTGATGGCAAGCGTCTTGGTCGTCTTGTCGACCAGCGTCTCGAGGAAGGCGAACAGGTTCTTCGCGTAGAGCAGCGAGGCGGATGCGGCGACACGGCCGGGCACATTGAGGTGGCCGACGATCTTCACATTGTTGGCGGTGGTGACGATCTTGCCTGGCTCGGCACCCTCGACATTGCCGCCGCGCTCGACAGCGAGATCGACGAGCACCGAGCCCGGCTTCATCGAGGCGACCATGGCGGCGGAGACGAGCTTCGGCGCCGGCCGTCCCGGGATCAGCGCCGTGGTGATGACGATGTCCTGCTTGGCGATGTGCTCGGCGGTGAGTGCCGCCTGCTTGGCCTGGTATTCCCTGGACATTTCCTTGGCGTAGCCGCCGGCGGTCTCGGCGGCCTTGAACTCCTCGTCCTCGACCGCCAGGAATTTTGCGCCGAGCGAGGCGACCTGTTCCTTGGCGGCGGGGCGCACATCGGTGGCGGTGACGACGGCACCGAGACGGCGCGCGGTGGCGATCGCCTGCAGCCCGGCGACGCCGACGCCCATGATGAACACTTTCGCTGCAGGCACGGTGCCCGCCGCCGTCATCATCATCGGCAGCGCCCGGTCATATTCCGACGCACCGTCGATCACCGCCTGGTAGCCGGCAAGATTGGCCTGCGACGACAACACGTCCATCGACTGGGCGCGGGTGATGCGCGGCATGAACTCCATCGAGAAGGCGGTGACGCCGGCCCTGGCCAAGGCCGCGACGGCGGCATCGTTGCCGTAGGGATCCATGATGGCGATCACCGCGGCACCGGCTTTGTAACTCTTCAGCTCGGCATCCGTTGGCCGGCGAACCTTCAGCACGACATCGGCCTTGGCGACATCCGAGGCCTTGCCTATGACGGCACCTGTCTTGGCGAATTCTTCGTCGGGGATACGCGATCTCGTGCCGGCGCCGGCTTCGACGATGACGTCGAAACCCAGGCCCGCCAGCCGCTTCACCGTATCGGGCGATGCCGCGACGCGCGGCTCGTTCGCATCGAGCTCACGAGGGATGAAAACCGTCTGTCCCACCGCATGATCCTTTCGGCTGGAACCTGTCTGCGCGACGTGTCGACCGGGATATCCGGCTACGTCAACCGCAAGAGGGTTTTGGAAGGTCTATCGCAGAATGAAGGCGCCGACGGCCATGATCAGCACGAACAGGATGGTCGCCGAAAAAAAGCCGCCCGCGAAGAAGCCGAAAGCCATCGCCAGAAGCAGAGCGCCGCAGAAGAGCGAGCCATATTTGGCCAGCGCCAGAAAGCCCGCATAGGTACGGTCATGCTCGGCATAGTCCATCTTCGCGCCCAGTTCTACAGGACCGGTCGGCGTGTGCTCAGCCATAGGAATACCCCTTCGAAGACACCTTTCAGGCACATACCGAAAAGCTGGGCGCAGAGCAATGGCGCTATTGCCGCATCGCAGCCGACAACTGCCTCAAGGGAAAATTGAAACTGGCCGCCGATGCCGGGCAATCGGCGGCTTTGCGGCACGCTTGACCCGCTGTCTCAGCCGGCCAGATGCGGAAACAGGCCCAGCAGTCCAACGACAATCAGATAGAGCGCGACGATGTAGTTCAGCAGCCGTGGCATGATGAGGATCAGCACGCCGGCAATCAGCGAGATGAGCGGCGTGAGGGCCAGCGAGTGGATGGTCATGACCGTATTCCTTCCCACGAACAATGCGACACGCCCGGGGCGAACGCCCGTTGGGCAGAATTGCGGCGATACTCGATGGCGATGCCGCTACTCATAACGGCAGATCCGCGGGAAAGGTTCATGATGCCAGGAAGGCGCCCGTTCAGGCAGCGTCGCGATAGTATTTCGCCGTCGGTACGATGGACAGCGGCGTCAGCCGGTTGATGGCCGGATTAGCGAACATCATCCGCTGCTCCACCGCCGTCGACTTAAAGAACGGGAACCGTTCGAGTGTCTGGCGCAAGTTTTCGCCGCAGGGGATTTCGAACAGAGCGATCGGCGCAAGAACACCCGGGAACACCTTGCCCTCTGTCCTCTGAATGGCATGGAAGATGCGAGCATAGTAAGCGGAATGCTCGATCTTGATCGGCGTAAGCACTGCCGTAAGGTTGAAGTAACTGGCGGCCACCATGCCAAGCCTGAGCGTCAGAAAAGGCAGGACTCCGGGCGCGGGCGCACTGTCGGCATCGGTTGCGAAGCGAGTCCCGTCGATGAATGTCTCTCCGCGGGCAAGCCGCTCGGTCAATATTTCCGGATAGGCGTCGACGGACGGCGAATGAGGGTGCTCTCGGGAAATGTAGTGGAGCCGTAATGTGCTGACCAGGTGTCCATCGAAGTAGACGCCGAACCGATAGGAATTCGGCAGATTGTCCCAGCGATCCTCGAACATCCCGCTGGCGATCGGGCCGCACATGCCCGATTGCAGGTAGGAATGATAGCGAAGGCGGTAGATCGCCTCCAGATCCTCGCCTCCAGTGATGAGACGATAGTCGACATGCTCCAGCAATTGCATGATCGAATGGTTCAGCGCCGACCCAGCATTTGCGCCGGCGCCAGCCCGCGCATCGTTTCTTGCAGCATCCATTCTCAAGTCCTCGTATCCGCCTCTGAACAGGCTATTCGAGTTGAAATGAGACACAAGCCGAAAATTCGACCCTACCAATTTACCACTTGTTAACCTTAACGACCGGAGATTCTGGCGGCAGAGTGGTGTTGGCTAAAGGAGCAGTTTTGGCGTCCAGATCCAAGTTCGCGTGAAAACTACTGAGCGCTTTGCTTGGAATTGTTCCAAGTCACTGCCAAATATGCTGGTTCGTACGAGCCCGCCACACGATCCAAGCAACGCACATTATTGACTTCGATGGGCGGGAATTTGCGGCGAAAGCTAGCCGGCTGTGCGCTTGGCGGCGAGACGCAGATCCGCGGCAAATGGCCAGGTGACGTTCGACATCGTCTCGATACCCGACGCGCTGAGCGCTGCGCCGAACAGGAAGCCCTGGACAAGATCCGGCTTCACCGAATGCATCAAGACCTTAAGCTGCTCGAATGTCTCCACGCCTTCGATGGTGACGGTAAGCCCCAGGATACGGGTCAGATCGACGACGCCCTTCAACAGCTCGAGTGAGCGCGGATTGTGGGTGATGTCCATCACGAACGACCGGTCGATCTTGATCTTGTCGAGTGGAAGCTTATGGAGATAGCTCAGGCTTGAATAGCCGGTGCCGAAATCGTCGAGGGCGATGCGGACGCCGAGCTGCTTCAGTTCCTCGATATATTGGCGGGTCAAGGACTTGTCGTCGAGCAGCGCGGTTTCCGTGACTTCGATTTCTAGGCGGCCGGCGGCGAGGCCGGAGTTCGCCAACGCATCGCGCACCTTCTGGATGACGTCGCGGCTGCGGAAATCCCTGGCCGAGAGATTGACCGAGACGCTGGTCTGGTCAGGCCATTTGGCGCATTCGGTGCAAGCCGCATGCAGCACGAAGGTGCTGATTTCGGAAATGATGCCCATCTCCTCGGCCAGCGGAATGAATATGCTGGGCGAAATCGGTCCGAGATCGGGATGGTCCCAGCGGCAGAGCGCCTCGCAGCTGGCGATGCGCATGGTGTTCATCGCCACGATCGGCTGGTAGACGACCCGCAGGTCCCTGCTTTCCACGGCACTGCGCAGATCCGCCTTCATCAGCTGGCGGTTGCGGAACGCGGCGTCCATCGCCGCCTCGAACAGCCGCCAACCGTTCTTGCCGAGCTCCTTGGCCTTGTAGAGCGCCAGGTCCGCCTTGACGATCATGGCGTCGACATCGGTCCCGCCGACCTTGGACAGCACCGCGCCGGCGCTGGCCTGGATCCGCAACCCGTGGCCCGCGACGTCGACCTCTCCCTGCAGCTCGGCGAAAATCCGGTCGAGCAGGCTCTCCAGGTGGCTCTCGTCATCGATGCGGTCGAAGAACAGCATGAACTCATCGCCACCGAAGCGGCTGACGGTAAGGCCTTGCCCGGCGATGGCCGCCAGGCGATCGGCGACGGCGTAAATCAGCCCGTCGCCGACAGGATGTCCGAGCGTGTCGTTGACGCTCTTGAAATCGTCGAGGTCGATCACGGCGAGGCCGCACAGGCGGTCGCGGTCGCCGGAGGCCATCAGTTCGCCGACCAGTTCGTGGAAATAGGCACGGTTGGGAAGGCCGGTGAGATTGTCGTAGCGCGCCATGAACCGGATCTTTTCCTCCGCTTCGACGCGCGCCGTAACATCCTCGAAGGTGATCACGCCGAGTTCCTGGCTGCCTTCGCGCGCGGAGAATTCGTAATGCTGGCCGTTGGCGAGCGAAACAAGCACCTTGCGGTCCCTGCCCTCGCGCAGGGCGCGAGTCAGCTGCGCCTCGACGTAGCGGCAGTCCTTCGGCGCCAGCATACCGCCGGCGACGCCGCGCATCAGAAGGCCGTGGATGGAGCGCCCGAGCAGCGCGTCGGCCGATTTCAGCGACATCAGATGAGCGGCCTCGGCATTGGCGACCGCGACACGCCCGTCAGGGCCGAGCATGACCAGGCCGTGCGACATGGTGTTGAGCGCGCGGTCGAACCTGCGCGTTATGCTTTTCGCCTGCTGGTGGCCGATGACCGCGGAAAAAAGCACATTGCGAACATGGTCGGCGCTGTTGATGGTAATGAACGTCATCGGGAAGATCATCAGACCGAGGACGACAGACGGGGCATCCTGACGCAGCAGGAGCGCAACTGCCATCGGACCGATGAAGGTTACGGAAAAAATCCGCACCATGCGCGGAGAACCGTAGTTGCGGGCGACAACCGTGACCAGGGTTGCCAACGTCAGCGACATCGCCGCCAGTTCGGCGAATGGGTCGGGATACACATAGATCGACACGAAGCACAGCGCACCCAAACCGAGGCCCTGCAAGCAGCCTTTGAAGATGTAGCTGCGCTCCAATCGGTGTGCGTGTTCGACATCGGCAATCATGCCGCCGGTCTTCAGGAAGCTGCGAATACCGAAATAACGGAGAAGGCTGATCGGCAGTAGAATAAAAGAAAAGGCCAGAAACAACAGATTTTGCGTGCGCTGATAAATCATGAATCCGAGGATCCAGTAGCACGCGCCACCGATCACCAACATGTGCGCGTTGTCGAACAACGACCGCACAAATTGGATATAAACATCCGCGGGGATGCTTTCGGTCTTTGTTTTGCCCATATGGTCGGCCCAACGCTAGGCCTTGTCATGCCACAACCGCCTTAAGAAAGGCTTAGAACAGGGGGTTAAGCAACGGCTTCGGTCCGCCTGCCAAGGCGAGAGGGGCTTACAGCCCGAAAAAGGCTTTGAACATTGGTGGAGGAATCACTCAGCGGCACTGAGAACCGGTATCGGCATCGTTTGGGTCAGCCGCTGGAGCAACCTGCGGCGCTCGCCCGCCGCCTTTTCGGCGCTGGTCCGACGGACATGGCCGTAGCCGCGGATCAGCGCCGGGACCGAGACCAGGGCTGTCGCGGCCTCGATCTTGCCTGGCGCCAGCGAGTTGGCCACGAGCTGCAGATCGGCTTCGTACTGCGCCAGCAACTGCCGCTCCATGCGCCGTTCGGCGGTGTAGCCGAATAGGTCGAAAGCAGTGCCGCGCAGGCCCTTCATCGCCGCCAGCACGCGAAAACCCTTCATCATCCAGGGGCCGAAGCTCGATTTCCTCGGTTTGCCGTCATTGCCGCGACGCCCCATGATCGGCGGTGCGAGATGGAATTCGAGTTTCTCGTAGCTCTGGAACTGCTTGCCAAGCTCGGCGGCGAAGGAGCCGTCGGTGTAAAGCCGCGCCACCTCGTATTCGTCCTTGATCGCCATCAGCTTGAACAGGCTTTTGGCCGCGGCCTCGGTCACATCGGTCGAACCCGGCATGGCCTTCGTTTCCGCCGCTCGCCGCCTATCAG
>NZ_RZSJ01001129.1:0-399 GCF_003998025.1 Mesorhizobium sp. M8A.F.Ca.ET.021.01.1.1 | reverse complement strand
ATCGCAGACGCCCTTCAAATTGGCGATGATGCCGTCCATGGAAAACACCCCATCGGTGGCGATCAGCCGGAAGCGGCAATCCTTCGCTTCCTTCAATCGCGCCTCCAGATCGGCCATGTCGTTGTTGGCGTAGCGGAAGCGTTTGGCCTTCGACAGCCGGACACCATCGATGATCGAGGCGTGGTTGAGCGCGTCGGAAATGATCGCGTCCTCCTCGCCCAGCAGCGTCTCGAACAGGCCGCCATTGGCATCGAAGCAAGAGCCATAAAGGATCGTGTCGTCCAGGCCGAGAAAGGATGAAATCGTCGCCTCGAGCTGCTTGTGCTCCTCCTGCGTGCCGCAGATGAAGCGCACCGACGCCATGCCGTAGCCGTAGCGGTCGAGCGCCTGCGTGGCCGC
>NZ_RZSJ01001128.1:0-401 GCF_003998025.1 Mesorhizobium sp. M8A.F.Ca.ET.021.01.1.1 | reverse complement strand
ATGCCGGTCGATCGCCCCTCGCCCGGCGCCGTATGACGGGTTGGTCGCGACGGCGGCTGCTGAGGACCGCGCTGTCGACGGCGCTGGCGCCCGCCACGGCGGCGCTTTCTTTCGCGCCACCCGCTTTGGCCGCCACTGGCGAATGGCGCTTTCGCCGCGGCGTCAATGCCTGGCCCTGGTTCGCACTGACGCGCGAGTTTCCCGCGCCGCGCACCGACTATGCCTGGCCGCCCTTCCAGTCGCAGCGGCCGGTGCCGACACCGGACGACCTTCGCCGGCTGCGCCGGACCGGGCTCGATTTCATCCGCCTGCCGGTCGATCCCGGCCCCTTCCTCGCCGCCGACGCCGCCACGCGCGCGAAATTGCTGGCGATGCTGGACGATGCCGTCGCGGCCGCCCCC
>NZ_RZSJ01001127.1:0-402 GCF_003998025.1 Mesorhizobium sp. M8A.F.Ca.ET.021.01.1.1 | reverse complement strand
GTCCTGCGGCGGCGGTGGCGCGTGCCTGACGGCATTGGCATTGGCGGAGCCGTAGGCGGGCAGCGGCGTGACATTGGTCGACTGATAGATTTGCGCCGCCGGTTTCGCTGCGGGAGCCGGTGGCGGTGCCGCCGGGCGCTGGCGGGCGGGCCCTGCCACCGGCTGCGGAGCGGGTGGTTGTCTGGGAGGCGCGGGAGCGGGCTGCGGCGGCCGCGGCTTCGCGACCGGGGTCCCGGCCGCCGGGACAGGCTGCGGGCCGCCATCCCCGGTCAATGCCGGACGGCGCGGCGCGGCGAGGCGGATGTCGCGTTCGACAACGACGTCGGTCGGGCCGCCGATCAGGAGCAGATGTTCGATGTCGTCGCGTCGCACCAGCACCAGTCGGCGATGGCTGTCGACGGC
>NZ_RZSJ01001126.1:0-404 GCF_003998025.1 Mesorhizobium sp. M8A.F.Ca.ET.021.01.1.1 | reverse complement strand
AAGGAGATCTGTGACAATGCCGCTACGTTGATCGCCGCGGGGCGATCGCTTCGTTGAGCGGCGGCCGAGATCGCCAGCGGGAAGATGGCGCTGCTGCCAACGCCCAGAAGCGCGAAGCCGAGCATCGAGATAAATGGCGCGGGCGAGAAGAAGACCAGGAAAACGCCGGCAGCCATCATCGCCAGGAGGACGCGCGCCACGCCGCTTGGCGAATGGCGGTCGACGAAGCTGTCGGCGAAGAAACGCGTCGTCGCCTGCGAGAATGCAAACAGCGCCACTGTGAAGCCGGCGACAAAGGGGCCGGATTCGAACACGGTGCGCATGTAGATTGCCGACCAGTCGATGCTGGCGCCTTCCAGCAGCATCGCCGAAAGCGTCACCGCGACGAGGACGAGTATAGGCAA
>NZ_RZSJ01001125.1:0-405 GCF_003998025.1 Mesorhizobium sp. M8A.F.Ca.ET.021.01.1.1 | reverse complement strand
CTTCGCGGTCGGGCCGATCGCTCTCGGCTTCGCCGCTTTCACGCTCTGGCGCAACGCCGACGAAAGCCTGTTTGCCGGCCGCGTCTTGATGGAAGGCGATCCGGCGCGCTGGCCGCGCGAGGCGAGCGCGGGGATCGATCTCCTCTGTGCGGTGCCGCACTGGGACTGGGAATTCCGGCATTTTCCGCGTGCCGGAACGCGGGCGCTGGCGCGGCGGCTGGCCGGGCACGGCGTCGGGCTGATCGCCGGCCATCATGCCCATGTCGTGCAGCCGGTGCAGCGGATCGGCGAGGCGATCGTCGCCTATGGGCTCGGCGACTTCCTCGGCACCGCTTTTGCCCGCCAGCCATGGCCAGGGCGTATCGGCGGGGATTTTATTGTCGAAGACAGTGATGAAGCGCAGAC
>NZ_RZSJ01001124.1:0-409 GCF_003998025.1 Mesorhizobium sp. M8A.F.Ca.ET.021.01.1.1 | reverse complement strand
GCATCAGGATGTCGAGGCACTTGTGCCAATTGTCGAGGTTTTCATTGCGCTCGATCGCCGTGGCGGCCGCCACGATCTCGCCCAGCCGCTCATGGTCGGTCACCGGCAGGCCGATGTCTTCCAGCGCCGCCGGCCCAACCAGCAGCTCGGCGGCCGCCAGCAGCGTGCCGAACGTGTCGATCGCGCGCGCATCGAGGCCCTGGGCGGCCAGCGCCTCCCAATAGTTCACAAGCAGCCGGTCGTTATAGTCGCGCCAGCCGTCCATGATCTGGCGCAGCATCATGCGGCCGTCCGTCTCGGCCTTCAGAACCACTTTGCGGCCGATGCCGTTCTTCTTGTCGAGCCGCGACAGGTTGAGGATCGCCATGCGGCTTTTGTCCTGGGCGCCCATCGGCGGCGCGTTGATGGC
>NZ_RZSJ01001123.1:0-415 GCF_003998025.1 Mesorhizobium sp. M8A.F.Ca.ET.021.01.1.1 | reverse complement strand
GCATTGAGGAAGCGCTGGTGCTCGCCACCCGCGTCGTCGTGCTGGCGCCCGGCCCCGGACGCGTGGTGCGAACCTTCGAGCCGGGCTTCTCCCGGCGCTATGCCTCCGGCGAGCCCATTCGCGCCATCAAGGCCGACCCGGCCTTCGCGGCGGCGCGCGGCGAACTGACCGACGCGATCTTCGAGGGAGAGGCGGCATGACCATTTCCTCCTACACGGAACGGCCCGGTTCAACGACGGACGAAACCGACGGCCTGTCGGTGCCCTGGTCGAGGCCACGGACGAAACGGACCGGCGTTTCGGCGCGCATGGTCAGCGCCGCCACCATCCTGGCGGTGCTGGCGCTCTGGACGCTGTCGGCCCGCCTGCAGCTGGTGTCGCCGGTGTTCCTGCCTTCGCCGCTCGCCGTGTGGAAC
>NZ_RZSJ01001122.1:0-415 GCF_003998025.1 Mesorhizobium sp. M8A.F.Ca.ET.021.01.1.1 | reverse complement strand
CGTCGCCCGTATCGAAGCCGTCGAGCGAGCCTTGTTTGATGTTGCTGGCAACGATGGCGATCTTGCCGAGGTCTTCACCCCGGATGCCGCGAACCAGCGCGCCGCTGCCGCCGCCGACATTGCCTTGCGCCAGCACCTGGCCATCGATCAGCGGAATGGCGTATTTGACCCCGGCCACACCGTTGATGCGGCTGGCGACCTGGGCATAGTCCTCGAGCGGCGAATCGAGCGGTTGCACGATCAGATGGCCATTGACGCCGAGAATGCGCGTCAAAAGCTCGGCGCGGAACCCGTTCATCACGGCCATCACCACGATCAGCGTGGCAACGCCCAGCATGATGCCGAGGAAGGAGATCGAGGCGATCACCGAGATCACCGTCTCCTTGCGCCGCGAACGCAAATAGCGCCACGCAAC
>NZ_RZSJ01001121.1:0-419 GCF_003998025.1 Mesorhizobium sp. M8A.F.Ca.ET.021.01.1.1 | reverse complement strand
CTTATTGCCGGGCGAAGGGTTGTTGTTCATCTCCATGTCGTGCCTGGCGGTATGATCCTCCCACCAGCGGATGCGCTCGATCAGCTTTTCACCCACCGCGCGGCTCTCGGCGCGCAAGGCGAGAAGATGTTCGGCGCCATAGATTTCGGGCGTCTCCGAGAGCACGGCCGTGCCGCCTTGCCCGACAAGCAGGTCCACCGCAGCACCCAGTGCCGGATTGGCGCTGATGCCGGAATAGCCGTCCGATCCGCCGCATTGCAGTGCTAGCACCAGTTCGGAGGCTGGTTGCGGCGTCCTTTCGGCAGCGTTCACCGTAGGCAGCATGTCGACGATCGCCTTGACGCCGGCCTCGACTGTCTTTCGCGTGCCGCCGGTTTCCTGGATCGTTATCGTGCGGAAAATCGTGCTCTCCTCGATGT
>NZ_RZSJ01001120.1:0-425 GCF_003998025.1 Mesorhizobium sp. M8A.F.Ca.ET.021.01.1.1 | reverse complement strand
GGTGTCGACACCCGAAATGGAACCGCCATTGGTGATGATGATCGAGGCGCCGCCGGTGGTGTCGGCGAGGTCGATGCCGATGGTGCCGGCGGCGCCTGGGCCGGTGATGTTGAGCGACTGCGCGGTGAAATTGGTCTGGCTGCCGGAGAAGTCGAGACCAGAGCCGACGCCCAGCCCGGAAATGACGATGTTGCCGGCGACTACGGCGGCGTTGACGCCGCTGAACGACATGCCGCCGGCGCCGGGATTGGTGATTTTGATGTCGCCGAAGCGGATTGTCGCCGGCGAATCCGTGATCTGGATCGCCGCTCCGGTCGTGTTGGAAATCGTCGTCGAACCGTTGACGGTGAAGCTGCCCGAGACGTGGTCGAGCACCACGCCCGACGTGCCGCCGGTCTGGCTGATCGAATCCAGCACCACATGCG
>NZ_RZSJ01000111.1:0-13362 GCF_003998025.1 Mesorhizobium sp. M8A.F.Ca.ET.021.01.1.1 | reverse complement strand
GCAGACCCGACGTCGCGTAATTCTGCGTGCCGAAACCGGCGACGACGACGAGAACGTCGGTCGGCTCCGCCGCGTCGAAACGCCCGCTGACCGCGACCGGCAGGCCGCAGGTGGTGACCGGAGCCTCGCCGGTGACCGAGACCAGCTTGAAATCGAACAGGGTCTCGCCGGAGATGCGGTTGGCGGCGCGCAGCGGGTCGACGGCCGAAGCGACGCACATGATCGACGACCCGGAAAACACCAGGAACGTCACCTTGAGGGTCTCGCGTTCGGCGCGAAAGACAGATTTTTCGCTTTTGATCATATCGCCTTCGTAAAACGCAAAGCAGCTTGGATCAAGGCGAGCGATGCTAGTGGCTGTTTCGAATGGGAGGAGAGTTTCGATGCCGCTCGCGATGAACCGTGAGGTTTTCATTACCTGTGCCGTGACCGGTTCCGGCGGCTCGCAGGACCGCAGCCCGCATGTGCCGCGCTCGCCCAAGCAGATCGCCGACTCGGCCATCGATGCGGCCAAGGCGGGTGCGGCCATCGTCCATTGCCATGTGCGCGACCCCGAAACCGGCAAGCCCAGGCGCGACGTGCATCTCTATCGCGAGGTGACCGAGCGTATCCGCGCGGCTGACGTCGACGTCATCCTGAACCTGACCGCCGGCATGGGCGGCGACATGGTGTTCGGCTCGCCGGAAGCGCCGTTGCCGCTCAACGAAAAAGGCACCGACATGGGCGGCGCCACCAACCGCATGGAACATGTGCGCCAGTGCCTGCCGGAAATCTGCACGCTCGACTGCGGCACCATGAATTTCGCCGAAGCCGACTATGTCATGACCAACACGCCCGGCATGCTGCGCGCCATGGGCGGCATGATGACGGCGCTCGGCGTCAAGCCGGAAATCGAGGCCTTCGACACCGGGCATCTCTGGTTCGCCAAGCAACTGGTCGAGGAAAAGGTGCTCAACCCCGACGCGCTGGTGCAGCTTTGCATGGGTGTGCCGTGGGGGGCGCCCGACGACCTCAACACCTTCATGGCGATGGTCAACAACGTGCCGTCGACCTGGAACTGGTCGGCCTTCGCCATCGGCCGCAACCAAATGGCCTATGCGGCGGCGGCGGTGCTCGCCGGCGGCAATGTCCGCGTCGGCCTGGAAGACAATCTCTGGCTCGACAAGGGCGTGCTGGCGACCAATGCCCAGCTGGTCGAGCGCGCCGCCTCGATCGTCACCAATCTCGGCGCCAGGATTCTTGGCCCGGAAGAAGTGCGCAAGAAGCTCAACCTGACCAAGCGAGCGCCGATAGCGGCATGAGCATGATCCCGAAAGTGGGAACCGGTTTTCTCGGACAAACGGTTCTCGTTTGTCCAGAGATCATGCTCAAACAAGAAGATTAATTCGCAGGGAGGGTCGCTATGGCTACCGTCAAATTCACCGCGATGAAGGATGGCGACAGGCAAGACTACGAGTTCCTGACCGCCCATGAAATCGACTATGCGGCCAGGACCGGCGAGCGGCTGCTCGACGCGCTGGTCCAGCTCGACGAAGGCCTGTCCGGCTACAAGATCACCCGGCTCGGCCATTCGCTGCAGGCGGCGACACGGGCCTGGCGCGACGGCGCCGACACCGACTGGATCGCCTGCGCGCTGCTGCACGACATCGGCGACATCTACGCGCCCTACAATCACGACGAATACGCCGCTTCGATCCTGAAGCCGTTTGTGCGCGAGCAATGCACCTGGGTGGTGGAGAAACACGGCGACTTCCAGCGCCTCTACTATGCCCACCATCTCGGCGGCAACCGCCATGCCCGCGACCGCTTCGCCGGCCACGCCTATTTCGACGATTGCGACCAGTTCTGCGAGCGCTGGGACCAGTCGAGCTTCGACCCCGACTATGAGACGCTGCCGATCGAATTCTTCCGACCCTTCGTGCTCGAAGTCTTCGCCCGCAAGGCCTACGACCCATCCGTCATCCGCGCCGGCGAGCGCGTGCCTCTCATCGATCCCGAAACCGCCAGGACAAGAACCGGAGCCTCTCAATGAGCATCATCAACAAGGCGGCCGCCATTGGCGGCGGTGTCATCGGGGCCGGCTGGGTCGCGCGCCTGCTCTTGAACGGCATCGACGTCTCCATTTTCGATCCCGATCCGGAAGCTTCACGCAAGGTTTCGGAAGTGATGAAGGGCGCGCGCCGCGCCTATAAGCAGATGGTGCCCGGCGGTCTGCCCAAGGAGGGCAAGCTCACCTTCGCCAAGACGATCGCCGAAGCGGTCGCCGATGCCGATTTCATCCAGGAGAGCGTGCCGGAACGGCTCGATCTCAAGCACAGGGTGCTGGCCGAGATCGATGCGCATGCGCCGGCCAACGCCATTGTCGGCTCCTCGACCTCCGGCATCAAGCCGACCGACATGCAGGTGGCGATGAAGAAGCATCCGGAGCGGCTGGTCGTCGGCCATCCGTTCAACCCGGTCTACCTGCTGCCGCTGGTCGAGATCGTCGGCGGCGACCAGACCTTCCCCGAGGCTGTCGAGGTCGCCAAGGAAATCTATGCCTCGATCGGCATGAAGCCGGTCGTGATCCGCAAGGAGATCGAAGCTTTCGTCGGCGACCGCCTGCTCGAAGCCGCCTGGCGCGAGGCGCTGTGGCTGATCAAGGACGGCATCTGCACGGTCGAGGAACTCGACGACATCATGCGTTATGGCTTCGGCCTGCGCTGGGCGCAGATGGGCATGTTCCAGGTCTACCGCGTCGCCGGCGGCGAGGCCGGCATGCGCCACTTCATGGCGCAGTTCGGGCCCTGCCTGAAATGGCCGTGGACCAAGCTGATGGACGTTCCGGAGTTCAACGACGAGCTGGTCGACCTGATCGCCACCCAGTCGGACGACCAGGCGCACGGCCTGTCGATCCGCGAGCTGGAAAAGATCCGCGACGACAATCTGGTCGCGATCATGGATGCGCTGTCGAAGCAGAACAAGGGCAAGGGCTGGGGCGCCGGCGCGCTGCACAAGGATTATACCAAACAGCTCGCCAAGCTGGCGGCGAAGAAGCCCGCGGCTTCAAAGGCGGCGGAAAAGGCCAAGGCCGCCAAGCCGGTGAAGAAAGCCGAAAAGCCGAAGAAAAAGAAGAAGGGCTGAGACCATGGATTTCGGTCTTTCGGAAGAGCAAAAGCTCATTGTCGAGACGACGCGTGCCTTCGTCGAGAACGAGCTTTATCCGCATGAGCGCGAGGTCGAGCGCACCGGCGTGCTGCGCCGCGAGCTGATCGAGGAGATCAAGGCCAAGGCGATCGAGGCCGGGCTCTATGCCGCCAACATGCCGGCCGATGTCGGCGGCGCGGGGCTCGATACGGTGACCTGGCTGCTTTACGAGAAGGAACTCGGCCGGGCCAATTACGCGCTGCACTGGACCTGCGTGGCGCGTCCTTCCAACATTCTGCTCGCCGGCACGCCGGAGCAGCGCGAAAAGTACCTTTTCCCCTGCATCCGCGGCGAGAAATGGGATTGCCTGGCAATGACAGAGCCGGGCGCTGGCTCCGATCTGCGCGGCATGAAGGCATCAGCCGTGCAGGATGGCGACGACTGGGTGCTGAACGGCACCAAGCATTTTATCTCGCACGCCGATCTCGCCGATTTCGCCATCGTCTTCATGGCCTCGGGCGAGGAGGAGTCTGCGCGCGGCAAACGCAAGAAGATCACCGCCTTCTTCGTCGACAAGGGCACCAAGGGTTTCACGGTGCGCGACGGCTATCGCAACGTCTCGCATCGCGGCTACACCAACGCCATTTTGGAGTTCGACGATTGCCGGCTGCCGGCATCCCAGGTTCTGGGCGAGGTTCACAAGGGCTTCGACGTCGCCAATTCCTGGCTCGGCGCCACGCGTCTGCAGGTCGGCGCCACCTGTCTCGGCCGTGCCGAGCGGGCGCTTGGCCATGCCGTCGAATACGCCGCGCAGCGCCAGCAGTTCGGCCAGCAGATCGGCAAGTTCCAGGGCGTGTCGTTCAAGCTCGCCGACATGGCGACGGAACTCAAGGCCGCCGACCTGATGGTCTTCGAAGCCGGCTGGAAGTACGATCAGGGCACCGTCACCGACCAGGACATGGCCATGGCCAAGCTGAAGGCCACCGAAATGCTCGCCTTTGTCGCCGACGAGGCGATCCAGATCCATGGCGGCATGGGGCTGATGGACGACCTGCCACTGGAGCGCATCTGGCGCGATGCCCGTGTCGAGCGCATCTGGGAAGGCACTTCGGAGATTCAGCGACATATTATTTCGCGGGCGCTGCTGCGTCCGTTCGGCGCTTAGAGCATGATCGCGCAAAGCCGGGATTCGGTTTGTCGGGCAAACGAGATCGTTTGTCCTGAGATCTCGCTCAAAACGAAAAGATGACCATGCATAAACTTGAACGTCTCCTGCGCCCGAAATCGATCGCCGTGTTCGGTGGCGTGCAGGCCGCCGCCGTCGTGGCGCAATCGATCAAGATGGGCTTTGCCGGCGATATCTGGCCGGTGCACCCGACCAAGGACGAGGTTGCCGGATGCAAGGCCTACCGCTCGGTCGCGGATCTGCCCGGCGCGCCGGATGCCGCCTTTGTCGGTGTCAACCGGCACCTGACCATCGAGGTGGTCAAGGCGCTGGCCGAGCGCGGGGCCGGCGGCGCCGTCTGCTTTGCCGCCGGATTTCTCGAAACCGAGGCTTATGACGACGACGGCGAACGGCTGCAGGCCGAACTGGTCGCGGCCGCCGGCCAGATGCCGATCATCGGGCCGAACTGCTACGGCCTGATCAACTATGCCGACGGTGCGCTTTTGTGGCCCGACCAACATGGCGGCATCAGGCTGGACGAGGGCGGCAAGGGCGTCGCCATCATCACCCAGTCGTCCAACATCGCCATCAACATGACGATGCAGAAGCGCGGCCTGCCGATCGCCTTCCTGATGACCGCCGGCAACCAGGCGCAGACCGGCCTGTCGGAAATGGCGCTCGGCCTGATCGAGGATGAGCGTGTGACGTCGCTCGGCCTGCATATCGAGGCCTTCGACTCGGTAGCCGGCTTCGAGCGCCTGGCCGCACGGGCGCGCGAGCTCAGGAAACCGATCATCGCCATGAAGGTCGGCCGGTCCGAACAGGCGCGGCAGGCAACCGTTTCGCACACCGCATCGCTGGCCGGCTCGGACGCTGCTTCCGGCGCCTTCCTGAGGCGGCTTGGCATTGCGCGGGTCGATTCCATCCCCGCCTTCATCGAGGCGCTGAAGCTGCTGCACATCACCGGCCCGCTGCCTGGCTACAAGCTCTCGTCGATGAGCTGTTCGGGCGGCGAAGCGTCGGTCATGGCCGACAGTGCCGAAGGGCGCTGGGTCAACTTCCCGGTGCTGACCGACACCCACCGCGCCCATGTCAAATCGACCCTCGGGCCGCTGGTCGCGGTGGCCAACCCGTTGGACTACCACACCTTCATCTGGAACAACGAGCCGGCGATGACGGCCACCTTCACCGCCATGGTGTCGGGCGGCTTCGACTTGAACATGCTGGTGCTCGACTTCCCGCGCCCCGACCGCTGCTCGGTGACCGACTGGTGGGCGACGCTGCGCGCCTTCGAATCGGCGCTGAAGACCAACAAGGCGCATGGCGCCATTGTTTCCTCGCTACCGGAGAACCTGCCCGAGGAATACACCGCCGAGCTGATGGCGCGGGGCATGGTGCCGCTGTTCGGCATTTCCGAGGCGATGGACGCCGCAGGCGCGGCAGCCTTCATCGGCTGGGCATGGGCTGAACCGCAGGCGCAGCCGGTCGACACATCCGCTGCCGGCGCGGCTGGCGGCGACCACGTCACGCCCGACGAGGCCGAAGCCAAGGCGCGGCTGATCAAGGCCGGGCTTCCCGTGCCCAAGGGCGAGCGCGCCGGCAATGCGGTCGAGGCGGTGATTTCGTCCATGGCGCTCGGCTTTCCGGTTGCCCTGAAGGCTCTTGGCGTCACCCACAAATCCGAGGTCGGCGCTGTCCGGCTCAACCTCAAGGATGCCGAGTCGGTCAGCACGGCGGCGCATGACCTGTTGCCGCTCGGCACCGGGCTCTATGTCGAGCGCATGGTGCGCGACGGCGTCGCCGAACTGATCGTCGGCTTCACCAGGGATCCGATGTTCGGCGCCGTCATGACGCTGGGCACCGGTGGCGTGCTGGTCGAACTGCTGCGCGACAGCGTCACGCTGATGCTGCCGGCGACGCGCGACGACATCGAGGCCGCGCTGCGCGGGCTGAAACTGTTCCCGCTGCTCGAAGGCTATCGCGGCCGGCCGAAGGCCGATGTCGCCGCCGCCATAGACGCGATCGCTGGCATCGCCGGTTTCGTGCAGGAGAATGCCGGCGAGATCGAGGAACTCGACATCAATCCGCTGATCGTCTGCACACAGGGCAAGGGCGCCTGGATCGCCGACGCGCTGCTGGTGCTGGGAGAGACCAAGAATGTCTGACGTCATTTCGACTCGCCGCGAAGGCACCATCCTGGAGGTCACGCTCGACCGCCCCAAGGCCAATGCGATCGACCTGAAAACCTCGCGGCTGATGGGCGAGACCTTCAAGGTGTTCCGCGACGACCCGGAACTGCGGGTCGCCATCGTCAAGACCGCCGGCGACAAGTTCTTCTGCGCCGGTTGGGACCTGAAGGCCGCGGCCAGCGGCGACGCGGTCGACGGCGACTATGGCGTCGGCGGTTTTGCCGGGCTGCAGGAGCTGCGTGACCTCAACAAACCGGTCATTGCCTGCGTCAACGGCATGGCGGTCGGCGGCGGCTTCGAGCTGGCGCTGTCCTGCGACCTCATCTACGCCTCGGACCATTCCTCCTTCGCACTGCCCGAAATCCGTGCCGGCACGCTGGCCGACGCGGCGACGATCAAGCTGCCGAAGCGCATCCCTTATCATGTCGCCATGGACCTTCTGCTCACCGGCCGCTGGATGGATGTCGCCGAGGCGCATCGCTGGGGCCTGGTCAACGAGGTGCTGCCCAAGGAAAAGCTCGAGGACCGCGTTTGGGAGATCGCCCGCCTGCTCGCCAGCGGCCCGCCGCTGGTCTTCGCCGCGATTAAGGAGACGGCGCGGGTGGCCGAGGCGCTGACCTTCCAGGATGCGATGAACAAGGTGACGCGCCGGCAGTTGCCGACCGTCGACGCGCTCTATGGGTCGGAGGACGGTATGGAAGGGTTCCGTGCCTTCGCCGAAAAGCGCGAGCCTGTGTGGAAGGGGAAGTGACACTGGAGATGATGGCGCCAGGCACCCCCCTCTGCCCTGCCGGACCCGTTAGGCCAGAGGGCGGCCCCTGGGCGCATTCGTTGCTGTCCGGTCTCCCTTCATGACCGACTACGCAAAACTCATCGATGCCGAGACCTGGGCCTTTATCGAGCGGACCAATTCCTATTATCCGCCCGACACGATCGACTACACGGTCGCGCGGCAGCGCGCGATCTATGACCGGATGTGCCGCGAGTTCTTTGCCGGCTATCCCGAGGGCGTGACGGCCGAAACCACGGTTATCGCCACGCCCGCGCGAGACGTCCCGATCCGCATCTACCGCAACGCGACGCCGGACGATGCGGCGATGGTGGTCTACATCCATGGCGGCGGCTTCATTCTCGGCGGGCTGGACAGCCATGACGATGTCTGTGCCGAACTTTGCGGCCGCACCGGTCATGAAGTGGTTTCGGTCGATTACCGGCTGGCGCCTGAACATCTGCATCCGGCCGCTTTCGATGATGCGATGAGCGCCTTCGAATGGGCGGCCCGTACCTACGATCGCCCGGTCGTGCTGTGCGGCGACAGCGCCGGCGGCAACCTTTGCGCCGCCGTTGCACACGCGACGCGTGGCCATGTGAAAAAGCCGATCGGCCAGGTGCTGATTTATCCCGGTCTCGGCGGCGATCGCTTGCGCGGCTCCTATGTAAGGCACGCCGAAGCGCCGATGCTGACGGTACGCGATCTCGAATTCTACAAGCACATCCGAACCGGGGGCGTGGATCAAACCGGCGACATCACGCTGTCGCCGCTGGCCGATGCCGATTTCGCCAATTTGCCGCCGACCGTGCTGATCACCGCCGAATGCGACCCCTTGTCATCCGACGGCGAGGCTTATCGCGACCGCATCGTCGCGGCCGGCGGGCGCGCCACCTGGTTCGAGGAGCCCGGCCTGGTGCACGGCTATCTCAGGGCCCGGCACAGCGTCGGCCGCGCCCGCGCGAGCTTCACCCGGATCGTCGATGCGGTGGCGACGCTCGGAAAGGGCGGCTGGACCTGGTAGGGCCGGGGGCCATCCCGCTCAGGAGGCCTTGGCCAGGAAACTCTGATAGTCCGATTTCGCCTGCAGCAGGCGCAGCACGTTCTCGCGCGATCCCCGCACATGGGCGCGCGCCAGGGCGCCGGCCTTAGCGGCATCGCCGGCGCAGATCGCCTCGACGATCCGGGCATGCTCGTCGCGGGCGATCTTCCATTCATCGAGCCACAAGAGTTCGGTCCAGACATAATGCTGGCACTTGTCGAGGATGCCGCACAGCATGCCGTGCAGCATCGCGTTGCCGCTGATTTCGGCGATGACACGGTGCAGGTCGATGCCGACTTCCAGTTCCTGGAATTTCTCGCGCGTGGTGCGATCCGGGATGGCGGCCAGCCGTTCGCATTCGGCCAGCATGGCGCGCAGCCGCGCCTTGTCCTTGTCGGTCGCCGCGGTGGCCGCGAGTTCGGTCGCATGGCCGTCGAGCAGTTCGCGGATGTCGAAGGCCTCGCGGAACATGTTGATGTCGAACTCGGTGACGGCATAGCCCTGGCGCGGCCGGCCGGTGACCAGCCCGTCGCGCTCCAGCCGATTGAAGGCTTCGCGCACCGGCGTGCGGCTGACATTGAGTTTCGCCGCGATGTCGCTTTCGGTGACGCGCGAGCCCGGCGGAATCTGGCCGGTCACGATCATCGCCTTGAGCGCGGAATAGACCGAGTCGCGCAGTGTGTTTTTGGTTTCCTTGGCCAAGTTCCGTTCCCAGTTCTCCAGCCGCTTTAGCCGGACATTGCCTCGTTTGTAGTCGCAGTCGGCGCAATTTGCCACGCCTGCGGCATCGTCCCATCGCGTCGAACTGATCGTGCCTGTCGCAGTTGACAACATCGATCTCTCGGCTACATTCTAAATTGTATACAAAATCGCATGCCAAATCAAAAACAAATGGGAACACCGGTCGGAGAACCGAAATGAACAGGATCAGAAACGTTAGCGTTGTGGCGATCGCGGGCCTCGTGGCGGCGTTCGCAGTGCCCGCCGTCGCCGCCGACACGATCACCGTCGCCTCGTGGGGCGGCACCTATCAGGAGGCGCAGACCAAGGCCTTCTTCAAGCCGACCGCCGATGCGCTCGGCATCACCATCAAGGAAGACACCACCAACGGCCTCGACGACGTGCGGCTGCAGGTGACCGGAAATGCAGTGAAGTGGGACATCACCGAGCTCGGCGCCGACGAATGCGCGCGCGGCTCGAAGGAAGGCCTGTTCGAAAAGCTGGATTACGGCATTATCGACAAGAGCGGCATCAACCCGAAATTGGTGCATGACGACTGGGTCGGCATTTCCTACACCTCCGTCGTGTTGATCTACCGGACCGATGTCTTCGGCGACAAGGGCCCGAAGACCTGGGCCGACTTCTGGAACGTGGAAAAATTCCCGGGACGGCGCGCGTTGAGCAGCAGCCAGGCGACGGAGACGCTGAGCGTTGCCGCACTCGCCTCGGGCCTGCCGATCGACAAGGTCTATCCGGTCGATGTCGATAGCGCCTTGAAATCGGTCGACAAGATCCGCGGCCATGTCGATGCCTGGTGGACCTCCGGTGCCCAGGCCATGCAACTGGTGAAGGACGGCGAAGTCGACATGGCGAGCATCTGGAACGGACGCGCCGGCACCCTGAAGAAGGCAGGCGCGCCGGTCAGCTTCTCCTTCGACCAGGGCGTGCTCACCGCCGACTGCATGGTCATCCCCAAGGGCGCCAAGAACAAGGAAGCGGCGATGAAAGCGCTGGCGATGTTCGTCAGCCCGCAATTGCAGGCCAATCTGCCGCTCTATGTCGACAATGGGCCGGTCAACGAGAAGGCCTTCGAGACCGGCAAGATCCCGCCCGAGCGGATCAAGGACATCAATTCGGCGCCCGAAAACGTCAAGAAGCAGGTGCTGCAGGATGCCGAGTTCTGGCGCGACAACCTTGTCGAGGCGACGGAGAAGTTCAACAATCTGATCCAGCAATAGGCCGGAACCCTGACATTGCGGGGCGGCGCGAACGCCGCCCTGCTCCTTCAGCCTTCTGCCCAGGAGAGAAGAACCTTGTCCATTGCACCATCCGCGCTGCCGATCAGCATGCGCCGGATCGAGAAGAGATTTGGCAGCGTGCCGGTGCTGCGCGACCTGAACCTCGATGTCGAGGCCGGCGAGTTCCTGACCCTGCTTGGCCCCTCCGGCTCGGGAAAGACGACGCTGCTGATGATCCTGGCCGGTTTCGTCAGGGCCAATGCCGGGAGCATCAAGGTCGGCGGCGACGAGATCATCACCACGCCGCCGCACAGGCGCAATATCGGCATGGTGTTCCAGAACTATGCGCTGTTTCCGCATATGAACGTCTTCCACAACATCGCCTTCCCGCTGAAACAGCGCGGCGTCGCGGCCGGCGAGACGGCGCAGCGGGTGGAGAAGGCGCTGGAGCTGGTGAAATTGCAGGGACTGGGCGAGCGCCGCGTCGACCAGCTCTCCGGCGGCCAGCGCCAGCGTGTGGCCCTGGCGCGCGCCATCGTCTTCGAGCCGCGCATCGTCTTGATGGACGAACCGCTGTCGGCGCTCGACAAGGGCCTGCGCGAGCACATGCAGATCGAGTTGCGCGCGCTTCATCGCCGTCTTGGCATGACGACGGTCTATGTCACGCACGACCAGCGCGAAGCCATCACCATGTCTGACCGCATCGCCGTGATGAACGGCGGCCGCATTGAACAGCTCGATCGGCCCGAAACGCTTTACGCCGCGCCGAAGACACAGTTCGTGGCCGGCTTCATAGGCGAATCGAACTTCATCCCGGTCGAAAGCCGCAACGGATCGGTCTGGTATGGGGACAGGCGGATCCAGACCGGGGCACCGACACCGCCGGCTGGCCCGCATCTGATGGTGGTGCGACCGGAGAAGCTCAGGCTGGTCACGGCAGCTGACCCGTCGGCCGGCATCAATGTGCTCGAAGCGACGGTCAGCGACATCATTTACCAGGGCGACAGTTTCGTTTGCTACGCCAGCCTGCGCGACGGCCGGCAGCTGACGTTGCGCGACTATTGCCGCAGCGATGTGCTGGCCAGGATGCCGGCGCCCGGCCAGCCGATCATGCTCGGCCTCGACGCGAAGGACACGATCCTGGTGGCGGCCGAGGGATGAGCGCGCAATCCGCCCTGCTGAAGGAGATCGCCGGCCCGGCAGGGCAGGATCTCAACGCGCAGGCGCTGCGCGCCGACGCGCGGCGTGAGTCGCTGCGGCTGCTGGCGCTGCTGGCGCCGAGCCTGTTCCTCGTCTGCGCCATCATCATCGTGCCGATCGGCTGGCTGTTCTGGCTGTCGCTGTTCGACGAGACCGGCGCCTTCAGCGCCGCCAATTATGCGCGTTTCTTCGAACAGGCCTCCTACATCAAGACCTTCATCAGCACCTTCAAGGTCGCCTTCATCGTCACCGGCGCCTGTGTGCTGCTCGGCTATCCCCTGGCCTATATGCTGTCGCAACTGCCGCGCCGGGCCGCGTCGATCTGCCTGATCTTCGTCATCCTGCCGTTCTGGACCTCGGTGCTGGTGCGCACCTATGCCTGGCTGGTGATCCTGCAGCGCAAGGGCCTGATCAACAGCTGGCTGATCGATCTGGGCGTGATCAGCCAACCGCTGTCGCTCGCCAACAATTTCTCCGGCGTGGTCATCGGCATGACGCACATATTGCTGCCATTTCTCGTTTTGCCGCTCTATGCCTCGATGAAGACCATCGACACCGACTGCCTGCGCGCCGGCATGAATCTCGGCGCCGGCCCGGCCGCGACGTTCCGGCAGGTCTTCTTTCCGCTGTCGCTGCCCGGCCTCGCCTCGGGCGTGGTCATCGTCTTCGTGCTGTGCCTCGGCTTCTTCGTCACCCCGGCGCTGATGGGGGGCGGCAAGGTGGTGATGTGGGCGATGCGCATGGAACAGACCACCAGCCTCTATTCCAACTGGGGCGCCGGTGCGGCACTCGGCGTCGTGCTGCTGGTGGTCACGCTGGCGCTGCTCGGCCTGTTCCAGTGGCTGCTCGGCGCGCGCGCCACCGGCGTATGGAGCTCGCGATGAGCGACGGTATCGGCCTGCCGATCTCGCACCGGCAACGCCTGTGGCTCTACGGCTTCGGCGGCCTCGTGCTGTTGTTCCTGATCGCGCCGTCGGTCATCATCGTCATCATGTCGTTTTCGGATTCGACGCTGCTGCAATTCCCGCCGCAGCAATGGTCGCTGCGCTGGTACCAGAGCTATTTCCAGTCGCTGGAATGGCGCGATGCGACCATCGTGTCGGTCAAGGTAGCTATCATGACCGCGCTGGTGGCGACGCCGCTCGGCACCACTGCCGCCTATGCGATCAACCGGGGCACGCTGCGCTTCAACGGCACCATCAACGCGCTGCTCACGGCGTCGCTGATCATCCCGGTGATCCTGGTCGGTATCGGCACCTTCTTCCTCTACGCGCGCATCGGCCTCAACAACACGCTGACCGGCCTCGTTATCGCGCATACGGTGCAGGCGCTGCCGCTGGTGGTGCTGACGGTGCTTTCGGGCCTGCGCTCCTACGACATGAACCAGGAGCGGGTGGCGCGCAGCCTGGGTGCGGGACGCATCGCGGCCTTCTGGCAGGTAACGATGCCGCAGATCCGCTTCTCGATCGTCTCGGGCGCGCTATTTGCCTTCATCACCTCCTTCGACGAAGTTGTCGTCTCGCTGTTCATCTCGGGCGGCGAGACCACCACCCTGACGCGCCGCATGTTCAACGCGCTGCGCGACCAGATCGACCCGACCATCGCTGCCATCTCGACCTGCCTGATCGTGCTGTCGGTGCTGCTTTTGTCGCTGGCACAGATTTTCGGCCGGCGGCATTGATTTCATCGGACCAATTCGCAGAAATGACCTAGGGATATCCAGACAGAATGCGTGATTTCCAGTTTCCCGGCCGCTCGCCGGTTCGTGCCACCGAAGCGATCGCCGCGACATCGCATCCGCTTTCGACGCTTGCGGCCATCGAGATGCTGCGCGTCGGCGGCAATGCGATGGATGCCGCCATCTGCGACGCCGCCGTGCAGGGCGTGGCCGAGCCGCAATCGACCGGCATCGG
>NZ_RZSJ01001119.1:0-426 GCF_003998025.1 Mesorhizobium sp. M8A.F.Ca.ET.021.01.1.1 | reverse complement strand
GTCAACGGCAGCTTCGCAGAACCAAGGCCTGCAAAACCCGCTCTACTCCCCCACTTCCTCCCCACCCGCCGCCGGCGCCATCAGCAATAGGGCGGCGCCAAGCAGCGCGGCAACGAATGAACCCGCGAGAATGCCAACCTTGACCGCGTCCTGCAGCGCCATGTCGCTGGCGAAGGCGAGCAGGCCGATGAACAGGCTCATGGTGAAGCCGATGCCGCACAGCAGCGAGATGCCCAGCATGTGCATCCAGCCTGCATGGGCCGGCAGGTCCGCAAGGCCGAAGCGGATGGCGAGCGCGGAGGAGCCGAACACGCCGACCAACTTGCCGACGACGAGACCGGCCGCGACGCCCAGCGTCAACGGCTCGATCAGGGCGCCGAAACTCAGGCCGGCGAGCGAAACGCCGGCATTGGCAAAGCCGAAGAT
>NZ_RZSJ01001118.1:0-430 GCF_003998025.1 Mesorhizobium sp. M8A.F.Ca.ET.021.01.1.1 | reverse complement strand
GCATTGCAGCCGCAAGCGGGTGGCCGCGACATGTTGGGCTGTTTGTAGAGATAGGCGGTCGGCAACTCGCCGTAGGGCCTGCCGGTGACCGATGACGTCATCGATGCCGAATCGTCGTCCATGCCGCGCGAATAGAAGACCTGCATCTCGGTGCCGGGGCAGGCCGATTCGCAATTCTTCTGGTCGCGCTCGAAATCGCCGGCCGAGGCGGCGTTCGACATGGGGAAGAAATATCCGTCGCAAGTGCGCACGCAACTGGTGTGGAATTCGCCGCCGCTGCCCGCAACGTCCGGAATGCCGGGCTGGTTCAGGACGCGGCTGACATCGCTTTCCTCGCCCGGATCGTCAGGCTGGTCCAACGTATCGATCCGCCGGTTGTCGCCGCCGAAAAGCTGGTCGAAGAGGTTGGCATTGTCCCCATCTTCACGAT
>NZ_RZSJ01001117.1:0-437 GCF_003998025.1 Mesorhizobium sp. M8A.F.Ca.ET.021.01.1.1 | reverse complement strand
AGCCAGACTTGGCACAAGCTCTGATCGTCCATCTCCTTGCGATCTCAAAACGGGGCCCGGCGGGCCCCGTTTTCGTTTTATCGACGCGCTGACCGTGACCCTCGATGGCCGTTCGGGCCGGCGGCGACCCAGCCAATGTCCCGTCAATCAATTTGAACCGCAGATGAACGCCGGCCTCAGAGCCGGTTCAGAGGCGTCAGGGCATTCTCCTGCGTGTTGAAGGAGACACGGACCCAATGCTTGCTCGCCGCTTCACCATCGTCTGCCTGCTGATGAGCCTGTTTGGGATGTTCTTCGCCATCCTCGTCGCCGAAGCGGCCCGGTCCCCCCGCTCCTGGGAGGAAGCCGCCAGAATGTGCCACCTCGCCTGCCCGACCAACCTTCGCCACTGAAACAGAGAACCAGACCTCGAAAAGAAAAGCACAGACATCATGAGC
>NZ_RZSJ01001116.1:0-437 GCF_003998025.1 Mesorhizobium sp. M8A.F.Ca.ET.021.01.1.1 | reverse complement strand
CGGCTGGCCGATGCGCCCGACGAGATCGACGCCAAGCGCCGTGCATTGCTGTCGCAACTCACCGAGGCCGAGACTTTGCGCAAGGCGGCCGCCGACCGTCTGCAGGAGGCGGAGAACCGGCAGGCCGAACTGGACAAGGCCGCCACATCAGCCATCCAGTCGCTGGCCGAAGCGCGCGAAACCCGCGCCCGTGCCGAGGAACGGCTGACGGCGGCGGACGAGCGCCGGCTGGAAGTCGAGGCGCGTATCCAGGAAACGCTGAACACGCCGCCGCATCTGGTCATCCGCCACACCGGCCTGGAAGCCGACGATCCGATGCCCGAGATGCCCGAGATCGAACGCCAGTTGGATCGGCTGAAAATCGAGCGCGAACGGCTCGGCGCCGTCAATTTGCGCGCCGAGGAAGAGCAGAAGGAGCTTTCCGAGCGCCTGGAGAC
>NZ_RZSJ01001115.1:0-437 GCF_003998025.1 Mesorhizobium sp. M8A.F.Ca.ET.021.01.1.1 | reverse complement strand
CCGAAAAGCCAAAGAAGCCTCGGCGGCTGCCTTCTTGGGCTTGGCTGCGCGCCGCGGCTTCTTTGGCTTTTCGGTGCTAGGCACCTCGTCGCTCACAGTAGCCGCCGGCTCTTCGGCGGCCGCCGCAGCCACCGGCTCGATCGACACAGGCTCGCTTAGCGAAGCGTCAGCCTCGGCAGGCTCGGTCGTTTCGCCGGCTGCCGCCTCCGTCTCGCCTTCACCGTCTTCGCGACGGTTGCGCTTGCCGCCGCGCTTGCCGCGCCGGCGCTTCTTGCCTTGGCCATCGTCGGATGCTTCCGCCGTTTCGACGGTCTCCGTTGCGGCGACCGCAGCTTCGTTGTCCAGCTCGGCATCGTCATGGTCCGCTGCGCTTTCCGACGCAGAGAGGCCGTCCTCCGAGGTGGAATGGGGCGCGCCGTCGGTCGGGGCTCCATGCT
>NZ_RZSJ01001114.1:0-460 GCF_003998025.1 Mesorhizobium sp. M8A.F.Ca.ET.021.01.1.1 | reverse complement strand
AAACTCCACCTCGACGACGCCGTGGCGGTCGATGAAGGCAGAGACCCGCCGGTTGTCCTCGTCGACCAGGAACCGGCGCAAGGCATCATGAACGTCGAGCGGCCAGAGCGCGAATGTCGGGTGCCGCCTGCCGCCTGAGCTGGCGACAGCGATCGATCCGGGCTTTGAGTCGGCGGCCGCAGCCAGTCGCTCGACCAGATTTTTGGGGAAAAAGGGCGTATCGCCGGCAACCGTGACCACGGCATCGCAGCCGATCGACGCCCACTCGATGCCGGTCAGGATGCCGGCCAGCGGTCCCGCATGCCCCTCCACCGTATCGGCAAGCACGGGCAGCCCGAAGCTGGCGAAGCGCGTCGGGTCGCCATTGGCGCTTAGCGCCAGCGGTCCGGTCTGCGGAGCAAGACGCTTGACGACATGGTCGAGCACGCTGCGGCCACCAAGCTCGAGCAGGGTCTTGTCG
>NZ_RZSJ01001113.1:0-478 GCF_003998025.1 Mesorhizobium sp. M8A.F.Ca.ET.021.01.1.1 | reverse complement strand
TTCCCCGGCTGAACGCATCAACGTCTTCAGCCGTTTCTTCGCTTCATGGATGTGCCAGGAAACCGTCGTCTCCGAGATCGCCATCGCCTCGGCGGCGGCCGCGTGGCTCAAGCCTTCGCCATAGACAAGCATCACGGCATCACGCTGCTTGTCCGGCAATTGCCGCACCGCCGCCCACAGCGCTTCGGCAGGGTCTTCGCTCTCGGCCGGGGCCTCACCCGAAATCAGCGCATGGACGCCATAGGCCTCGGTCTTGACCGTCTCGCGCGCGGTCTTGCGCATCATATCGCGCGCGGCGTTCATCGTCATGGTATAGAGCCATGTCGTGAACGCACCGCCGCCGCGATAATCGCGGATCGCCTTGCCGAGCCGGACGCAGACTTCCTGGGCGATGTCTTCCGCATCGGCCTTCCTGCCGCACCAGCGATAGGCGGCGCGATAGACGAATTCGTAGTGACGCTCCAGCAATGTGCCGAAG
>NZ_RZSJ01001112.1:0-479 GCF_003998025.1 Mesorhizobium sp. M8A.F.Ca.ET.021.01.1.1 | reverse complement strand
GCTCGGGATAGACGGCGTTCGAAATCTCGATCCACTCGGGCGTCTGCGGCACGGCAAAGGCGTGCTTGGCTTCTTCCTGGAAAGCCGACAGAACCTCCTTCTTGTAGGGATCGTTGGCCGCCTGCTGCAGGTCCCAGTCCCAGACCGCGCTGCGGGTCGGCAGCGGGCCGGCGGCGGCCTCGAACTTCTGGCTGTCCTCGTTGGTCAGCCACCACACCAGCGATGCGGCAGCCTCCTTGTTCGGGCAGTTCTCGGTCACCGAGAATCCATGGAAGCCCGACCAGCCGGTGCGTACTCCGGCGGAGCCTTTCGGCGCGACCTTGACGCCGACATTGCCGGCGACCTTCGACGACTTCGGATCGTTGAAGAAGCCTGCCCAGCCCGGCCAGTCCAAATTGATGGCGACGGTGCCGGAGGCAAAGCCCTGGCCGAGATCGTCCCAGAGATAGTTGGTGGTGCCGGCCGGAACGGCCTTGGCC
>NZ_RZSJ01001111.1:0-479 GCF_003998025.1 Mesorhizobium sp. M8A.F.Ca.ET.021.01.1.1 | reverse complement strand
GGCTCTTATGAACTCGTCCCGCACGACAATATGCGCAAGACCATCGCGCGGCGCCTGGTCGAGGCCAAGACCAGCATCCCGCATTTCTACCTGACGCTCGACTGCGAGCTCGACGCGCTGCTTTCGCTGCGCACGCAGCTCAATGCGGCGGCACCGGTGAAGAAGACCGACAAGGGTGAGGCGCCCGCCTACAAGCTGTCGGTCAACGACATGGTGATCAAGGCGATGGCCATGGCGCTGAAGGCGGTGCCGGATGCCAATGCCTCGTGGACCGAGAGCGCCATGGTCAAGCACAAGCATGCCGATGTCGGCGTCGCCGTGTCGATCCCCGGCGGCCTGATCACGCCGATCATCCGCCACGCCGATGAAAAGACGCTGTCGGTCATCTCCAACGAGATGAAGGACTTGGCCAGCCGTGCCCGCAGCCGCAAGCTGAAGCCGGAAGAGTACCAGGGCGGCACCACGGCGGTGTCCAACCT
>NZ_RZSJ01001110.1:0-480 GCF_003998025.1 Mesorhizobium sp. M8A.F.Ca.ET.021.01.1.1 | reverse complement strand
CGCTTGACGGCAGCGGAGAACTCCGCCCAGTTCTGCACCCGCATCTTCTGCAGCGCCGCCTTGTACTCGTCGAGCGGATGCGCCGAGAGATAGAAGCCGACGACCTGGAATTCGCGGTGCAGGCGGTCGGCGGCGAGCCACGGATCGGTCGCCGGCAGGTTGAGCGCCTGCGACTGGGCGCCGAGCGAGGCGCCGAAAATATCGGCTTGGCCGGAAACGGCGTTCTGCTGGGCAAGTGACGCCAGTCCCATCATCCGCTCGACGCCAGCCAACATCTGGGCCCGATCGTGGCCGAAGCAGTCGAGCGCGCCGGCCATGATCAGGCTTTCGAAAACCCGCTTGCCGACGATCTTCGGGTCGACCCTCTCGCAGAAATCGGCCAGGCTCTTGAACGGCTTTTCGCCGCGAACGGCGACGATGTGCTCCACCGCGGCGTCGCCGACACCCTTGAGGGCAGCCATCGAGTAATAGATGCGGTTC
>NZ_RZSJ01000110.1:0-13414 GCF_003998025.1 Mesorhizobium sp. M8A.F.Ca.ET.021.01.1.1 | reverse complement strand
GTTCGTGGACACCCCGTTCTGGCGCCAGCTGGTCGAAGAGTTCGCCGCCGACGAGCGCGAATTCGTCCGCCGTACAGCCTTCGCCATGCTGGCATGGGCAGCCGTGCATCTGAAGAAGGAATCGGACGCGACGTTCCTGCCTTACCTGCCATTGATCGAATCCTATGCCGGCGATGAGCGAAACTTCGTCCGCAAAGCGGTCAATTGGGCGCTGCGGCAGATCGGCAAGCGATCGATGGGCCTGCATGCCCCCGCCCTTGCCCTGGCTCGGAAACTTGCGACCTCCCTGGACAAGACCGCCCGCTGGATCGGCAAGGACGCCGCCAAGGAACTGTCGGATGCCAAAACGCTTGAACGCCTCGCCGCCAGGAAAGTTTGACGGCGCCGATATCCTTTTCACCGAGGTGACACGGGCAACACGCGCCAGCTTCGAAACGTTGTTCGAGCAGCCGGGTGCGCCAAAATATTGCTGGTGCATGGCTTGGCGCCACAGCCCCGAGCCCGCCCAGACCGACGAGAAGAAACGCCAGATGATGGCGCTCATCGATGCTGGCACGCCGGTCGGCATCCTCGCCCATGTCGGCGGCAAGGCCGTAGCCTGGTGCTCGGTCGCGCCGCGAGAGACCTATCGTAAGCTATCGAAGCAGCAGGACGACGGCGACACAGGTGTGTGGTCGATCGTCTGCTTCTATGTGCCAAGGGCCTTGCGCGGCGGTGGCCTTGCTACGGCATTGCTCGATGCTGCCATTGACCATGCCTTCGCCAATGGTGCGCGCATCATAGAAGCCTATCCGGTGGACGAGGCCTCGCCGAGCTACCGTTTCATGGGCTTTCACGACATGTTTGCCAGCCGCGGTTTCCACGAGACCGGCATGGCCGGTTCTCGCCGCCATGTGATGCGGCTCGAGCATTGACGCCGCCGACAGCAGTGTCTTTACTTGCCCGCAAAGGGATGCGGCCATGAACCATTTCAAGTCGATCATAGCGCTTGCGGCCGCGCTTGCCCGCTCCACCGCCGGCGCCTCGGCCGAGGCCACGCACATCCTCTGGAAGGATTTGCGCCCGGTCACCCAGGCGGTCGCCGAAGACGCCGGCCTGCCGATGATCGCGGCGAAACTGCCGGATCACGGCGAGACGCTGTCGGTCGTCCTGCAGGACAAAACGATACAATTAGCCGGCTATGCATTGCCGGTCGATCGCGACGGCGATCTCGTTTATCAGTTCCTGCTGGTGCCTTGGACCGGCGCGTGCAGCCATATGCCGACGCCTCCTCCCAACCAGATCGTGCTGGTCACGCCTGCCCATCCCTACAAGATGTCGCAAGCCTACCAGCCTGTCGCCGTGACCGGTGACTTGAAGCCGGACATGGAGAAAAGCCAGTTGTTCATTCTCGACGGCGTCAGCGTCATCCAGTCCGGCTATACCGTACGCAAAGCCGATGTCGTGGGCGTCGACACGGTTCCGGACTCCGTCATATTGCCGGTGAACTCGCCCTGGAGTTTCCTCAACAAGAAGAAGAATTGAACGGCGCGATCAGGCCGCGTTCGCGCCCGACTCCTTGTCCAGCACCATATAGTCGAGCGGGATTTCGGTCGTGTACTTGATCTGCTCCATGGCGAAGGACGACGACACGTCCCGGATCTCGATCTTGGCGATCAGCCGTTTGTAGAAGGCGTCGTAGGCGGCGATGTCGGGCACCACGACGCGCAAGAGATAATCGACGTCGCCGCTCATGCGATAGAATTCGACCACCTCGGGAAATTCCTGGATGACCTCGGAAAACCGGCGCAGCCATTCATGGCTGTGCGAATTGGTGCGGATCGACACGAAGACCGTGACCCGCACATTGACCTTTTCGTGGTCGAGAATGGCGACGCGCCGCTTGATGACGCCCTCTTCCTCGAGCTTCTGGATGCGCCGCCAGCACGGTGTGGTCGACAGGCCGACCTTCTTGGCGACGTCGGCGACCGCAAGCGTCGCGTCCTCCTGCAGGAGGCGGAGAATTTTTCGGTCAAGGCGATCCATCGGAAGCTCCTGGTGGAATGGTTTCGCTATATTCCCTTTTGTTTAGGCTATTCACAAGAAAGAAATTCTGCCACTCGCGTCAAAAGCGAGTGATTTCTTGCTTAATGCCTAGCCGAGGCGATAGCGGATTTCCGACCGCAGGAAAGGCAGCAAATCCATTTCAAACCACGGATTCTGCTTCAACCAGCCAGTGTTGCGCCAGGACGGATGCGGCAGCGGCAGCACTTTGGGGCCGACAGAATTCTCCCAGATGGCGCGCCAGTTCATCACCGTTTCCGTCAGCGAGGGGCGGCGCGCCGCGCCCATGTGCCAGGTCTGCGCATAGATGCCGATCGTCAGCACCAGATCGATCCGCGGCATCAGCGCCATCAAGGGCGAGCGCCAGGCCGGAGCGCACTCACGCCTCGGCGGCAGATCGCCGCCCTTGGAGTCTTGTCCGGGAAAGCAGAAGCCCATCGGCACGATGGCGAATTTCTCGATGTCGTAGAATTCGTCGCTGCTCACATCGAGCCAGTTGCGCAGCCGGTCGCCGGAAGCGTCGGTGAATGGCATGCCCGACAGATGCACCTTGGTCCCCGGAGCCTGGCTGGCGATCAGGATGCGGGCGCTGGACGAGGGTCGCAGCACCGGACGCGGCTCATGCGGCAGCGGTTTGCCGACGGGATTGTCGACGCAGATGCGGCAAGCGCGGACCGTCGCGGCGAGCCTGTCGAGTTCGACGCTCAAGCGGCGGCACTCGGCCGGCTCGAGACAGCCTGATGCCAACGCAGCACATTGGTGCATTCCTCCGGCACCTTGATGCGTGCCGGCTTCATGAAATCGATCGCGATCAGGCCGGTGATGTCAGCGATCGAATAGCTGTCGCCGGCGGCGAATTCACGGTTGCCGAGTTCAGCGTCCAGCAGCCTGAGAAACTCCACCGCCTTCGGCTTGTTGGCCTCGCCCCATTCGGGAATCTGCGGGATTTCCCATTCCTTCATGGCCGGATGGATGTGGCGGAAAGCCTGCGCGACGCTGCTGAGCAGGTTGAACTCCATCCGCCTCTGCCACATCTCGACCTGTGCCTTGCCAAGCGAGCCGCGCCCGAACAATGCCGGCTCGGGGTAAAGCTCCTCGAAATAGCGGCAGATTGCGACGGATTCGGTGAGGATGGTGCCGTCATCGAGCTCCAGAACCGGCAGGCGCCGCAGCGGATTGCGCGAGCTGACTGACTGCTGCTTGTGTTCCAAAGCGCCCATGTCGACGGGCACCAACGGAACCGTGATCCCTTTTTCGGCGAGGAAAACGCGAACCCGGCGTGGGTTGGGCGCACGACCGCCGTCGAACAGCTTCATTTCGATCCTCCTTTTCTTTCCGCTGACGCGCTTCACCAGAAGCGAAATATCTCGCGCGCCGCGTCGCCGATCGACGCCAGCGTGCCATGTTTTCGCTCCACGACATCGCCGTGGTGGCTGTCGCGCCAGTCCTGCGGCTGGTCGAACGTGCCCGCCCAGATACCGACTTTTGCCGCGCGGGCGGTCGCTTCCACGCCTTCGAAGTCGCCATAGGCGACGGCCCAGCCCGCTTCGACCTGGGCACGGTTGAGGTCGGTGGCGCCTGCCTTGCAGTCGCCGAGCAACCGGCCATAGCGATCGCGCTGCCAGCCGCTGCAGGTGACCGGCCTGCCGCCGATCAGGCGCACCAGTGATTGGCGCGCCAGCGTGCCACAGGCATAATCGGCGCCGTTCTTGCGGCAGGTCTGGGTGTATTCCGGGGCGTCGATGCCGCGCATGCGGATGCGCTCGGTGCCGAGCGTGATCGAGTCGCCGTCATTGATGATGGCGCCACCCTGCGTCTTGCGCGTCTCCACTCGATCGAGACGCGCCGCAAGCAGGATCAGCAGCCCCAGAATGATGACGGCCAGCCCGTAGTCCAGCAGCTTGCGCCACGGGCTTGTCGGGCGCGGCGCCGCGTACCGCGGGCGCGACCTTGGCGACCAGGAACGGCTCATATGGCAAACGGTTGGTTAATCATTCGAACGTAGCTTAACACCTTGAAATCGCTGCGCGCATAAATTGAAGCTCTTGATGCCCTTGCAACGCTCGAACACAGCGGACAAGTTCATAGTGGACCGCAGGAAACGGCATCGCAACAGCGATGTCGCGCGCGCGGTGCGCAAGACGCGCGACCGTCTTTCGCAGCAGGCCGGCAATCCCGATTTCGACCGTGAACTGCTGAAGCTGCACGCCCGAGCCATGACAAGCGGCGCCGTGGTCATCCCGTTGCTCGTCCTGGCGATCGCCGCGGCCGGCCGTCTGGCCGGCATCGGCAATGAGATCGGGCTCTGGGCGTTGTTTACGCTCACCTGCTATACGACAGTCGTCTTCATGGCGCGGCGCATCGAGCGTACGGAAGCTTCCGAGCTCAACTCATTGCAAACGCGAAGGGAATTCCTGGTCGGCCATTTCCTTTGCGGTCTGGGCTGGGCCTGGTTCGTCTGGCTGGGCTGCGGCGCCTGCGAGGTCGACCAGTTCCAGGTGCTCAAGGCGGTGGTGCTGCTGTTTGCCATGGCAGGGACCGCTCTGATGGCCTCGTCCCTGAGCGGAGCGCTGCTGGCGACCTTCGCGGTTCCGGTGGCGCTCTACGCCTATGCCGCGGCCAAATCGTGGATGCCGGTCGAGGCGATCATGGCCGGGCTGCTTGTCCTGTCGCTGCCTTTCTTCACCTATATCGCCAGTCACCTCAATCGCTTCTCCCTGCTACTCTTGTCGTTCCGCTCCGAAAAGGACGCGCTGATCGCCGAAGTGGAGACGGCGAAATCGATGTCGGACGAGGCGCGGCGGCGGGCCGAGGACGCCAACCTTGCAAAATCGCGTTTCCTCGCTTCGATGAGCCATGAATTGCGCACGCCGCTCAACGCCATTCTCGGTTTTTCCGAGGTGATGGCGAACGAGGTGCTGGGGCCGATGAGCAATCCCACCTATCGCGACTACGCCCATGACGTGCATGATTCAGGCCAGCACCTGCTTGACCTGATCAACGAGATCCTCGACCTGTCGCGCATCGAGGCCGGCCGCTACCAGCTCAACGAGGAGCCGGTGATGTTGCTCAACATCGTCGAGGATTGCTGCCACATGATGGAGCTGAAGGCGCGCAACAAGGACATCCGCGTCGTCCAGGATTTCGAACAGACATTGCCGCGCCTGTTCGCCGACGAGCGCGCCGTGCGCCAGATCGCGCTCAACCTTCTGTCCAACGCCATCAAATTCACCGCCACCGGCGGCGAGATCCGCGTGCGGGTCGGCTGGACGGCGGGCGGCGGCCAATACATTTCGATCAAGGACAACGGCCCCGGCATTCCCGAGGACGAGATTCCGGTCGTGCTTTCAGCCTTCGGCCAGGGTTCGATCGCCATCAAGAGCGCCGAGCAAGGCACCGGGCTTGGCCTGCCGATCGTGCAAGGGCTGCTCGCCATGCATGGCGGCGAGTTCGAGCTTCACTCCAAGCTGCGCGAGGGCACAGAAGCGATCGCCATCTTCCCGCTAAGCCGGGTGATGGAGGAACTGCCGGCGCTGCCGACCGCGGCGGTGGCCGCGCGGCGGCGGTAGTACCCCTGCAAACCTGCGTCGACAAGGACTAGAAGAAGGCACGCAGACCGCAATGACGGCAGATTGGGATGCCAGTGGCGTCGAAATCAAATCGGAGCGACTTCGTCTGAAGCTGTTCACGTCCGACGATGCCGCGGAAGTCTTTGCCGCCATCACTCCCGCGATCACTCGTTTCATGCAGTGGGAACCACCTCGATCACCAGCGGCCTTTGCCGAGGTATGGCGATCCTGGCTTGCCCCGATCCTTAACGGATCGGACTTGCATTTCGTCGCGCGTTCGTTGGCGGACGGTCGCTGCCTGGGGCTTGTCGGCCTTCACGCGGCCAAGACTGCCTGTCCCGAGATCGGAATTTGGATAAGGGAGGATGTACATGGAAACGGCATCGGCCGTGAGGCCGTTGCCGCCGTTGCGGCATGGGCGTCTGAGGAATTCAATCCGGATTGCTTCGAGTATCCTGTCGCAGAAGAGAACGTCGCGAGCAGAAGGATCGCGGAAGGCCTTGGCGGTTCGATAGTCGAGACACGCTCGAATTCGAAATATATCTCGGTCGTCTACCGTATCCCCAATCTCAGACGTTGAGACGTCGAGGCGCGAACGCTCTAGCCCCGAACAGCCGCCGCCATGCCTGAACTGGTCAGTGCCGCTGCCTTGACGAGCCCGGCCGCCAGGGCCGCTCCCGCACCTTCGCCATGACCGATGCCGAGATCGAGCAGCGGACGCAGCCCGAGGTGCTCTGCGGCCCTTGCATGCGCGGGCTCCGGCGACAGGCTGGCGAGAAGACAATGATCAAGCGCTGCGGGGTTTGCTGCATGCAGCACAGCCGCGGCTGCCGTTGCCGCGAAGCCATCGAGCAGTACCGGTATCTGCTGCATCCGCGCGGCGAGGATTGCGCCAGCTATCGCCGCGAACTCGCGGCCGCCAACCCGGCGCAGGGCCTCCAGCGGATCTTCGAGATGGTGGCCGTGAAAGGCCAACGCCGCATCGACCACCTCTGCCTTGCGCACCTGCATCGCCGCGTCGGCGCCGGATCCCGGGCCGACCCAGTCGGCGCCCCTGCCGCCGAACAGCGCGGCGAACAGGGCGGCGGCGACGGTGGAATTGCCGACGCCGAGATCGCCGAGGCAAAGCAGGTCGGTGCCGCCGGCAATCGCTTCCATGCCGAAGGCCATGGTGGCCGCGCATCCGCGCTCGTCAAGCGCCGCATCCTCTGTGATGTCGCCGGTCGGGATGTGCAGGGCAAGATCGAACACCTTCAACCCCAGATCATAGGCAATGCAGATCTGGTTGATCGCGGCACCGCCGGCCGCGCAAAGCTCGACCGCGTTGGCGGTGGCCGCAACCGGACGCGACGAAATACCATGTCGGGCCACGCCATGGTTACCGGCAAAGACAGCCATCAAGGGCCTTGTCACCGCAGGCGGAGCCCGGCCACTCCATGCGGCGAGCCATGCGGCGATGTCCTCGACGCGGCCAAGCGAATTCCGAGGCTTGTCCGCCTTGGCAAACAGCGTGCGCACGCGCGCTTCAGCTTTGAGGTCAGCCGCCGGCAAATTGTCGAGCAGATTGCGGAAATCGTCGAAAGGCAGTGCACTGGTCATGTCGTGACAATCGTTCCTGGAGTGGAGGAGCGGCATAGCCGCGTTGCGTGATCGGCACAACCTCCCCGATCGTCCTTCCCGACTTGCCGCAAAGGCGGCCACGGAAGGCGCTATCGCGAGGGCTTGCATTGGCTTTGCCGTTGCACCATGTGGAGATGGAAGAGCGGATTCCGAATGGAGTTCCTCCAGAGAAAGTCATGACGGCCATCGAATCTCCCTGCATCCTGGTCTGCTCGATCGATATGAAAACCGGCTTCTGCTTCGGTTGCGGCCGCACGCGCGAGGAGATCGGCGCCTGGATGGGGATGACGCCCGAAACGCGCCGCGATGTGATGGCCGAACTGCCGGCCCGGCTGGAAACCGTCGAGCGCCGGCCGCGCCGCGAAACGCGCCGCGTCCGCATGGCGCGCGAACGCGACGCACTCTAGCGAGGGACGGATGAGCAGCCGGCTGTTCTGGATTGTGATGGCGGTGATCGGCGTGGGGGCAGCCCTGCTCATGCTCAACGATTCCGCCGGCAGCACGCTCGGCGTCGAGAATTACGATTTTGGCCGGCTGATCTGGCTTGGGGCTTTCGGCGCCCTTATCGGCGCGGGCTTGCTGCGGTCAGCTCCGCTGGGAGTGATGGCCCGCAACCTCGGTGCATGGGCGGCTATCGTGCTCGCGCTGATCGCCGGCTACCAATATCGTTACGAGCTGCAGGACGTCGCCAGCCGCGTGACCGCGGGCCTCGTTCCCGGCAGCCCGCTGGCGCTCGGCGTCGAAGACGGTCACGCGACGGTGACCCTGGACAAGGCCGACAACGGTCACTTCGAGGCGCGCATCCTGGTCAATGGCAATCCGGTGCGGGCCGTTGTCGACACCGGCGCGACCAGCACCGTATTGACTTCGGAGGACGCTCAGGCCGCAGGCTTCAATCCGGCGGCGCTCAACTACACCATACCGGTTTCGACCGCCAACGGCATGGCGCGCGCCGCGGCGGTCAAGACCGGCGAGCTGGCAATCGGCGGCATCGTGCGCAAGGATATGCCGGTGATGGTCGCCGCTCCCGGCATGCTGAGCCAAAGTCTGCTTGGCATGAACTTCATCGGCTCGCTGTCGGGTTTCGACGTGCGTGGCGACCGCATGATCCTCAGGGACTGAGATCAGGCCGCTTCGGCGGCCCCTCCACCGAATTCGACCGCCGCGAAAGCCGTCTTCAGCACGTCCGGCCCGGCCCCGGGCCGCGTAGCGGCGGTAGACAGGATCTGGCGGTAGCGGCGCGCGCCGGGCAGCCCGTGAAACAGCCCGACCATGTGGCGCGTGACATGGCCAAGCCGCCCGCCCTGTTCGATGTGGCGTGCCGCGTAGTCCGCCATCGCATCGATCAGCGCGGCGAAATCGAACGCCTCCGGCCGCGCGCCGTAGAAGGCGGCGTCTACACCAGCCAGAATGCCCGGTGTGTGGTAGGCGGCGCGGCCAAGCATGGCGCCATCGACATGACCGAGATGCACCCGCGCCTCGTCAAGGGACTGAATACCGCCATTGATGCCGATGAATTTGCTCGGTTTTCCGGCCTTCAGCCGATACACTCTGTCATAGTCGAGCGGCGGGATGTCGCGGTTTTCCTTGGGGCTCAACCCTTCCAGCCACGCCTTGCGTGCATGCACCCACAAGGCATCGGCGCCGGCATCGAAAACCCCATTCGCCAGCGCATCGAGCGCCGGCTCCGGATCCTGTTCGTCGACGCCGATGCGGCATTTGACCGTGACCGGCACCGTCACCGCCGCTTTCATCGCGGCGACGCAATCGGCGACAAGATCGGGCACTTTCATCAAGCACGCGCCGAACGTGCCGGACTGGACGCGGTCGGACGGGCACCCGACATTGAGATTGATCTCGTCATAGCCGAAGGCCTCGCCAATGCGCGCCGCCTCTGCAAGTTTTGCGGGATCCGAGCCGCCAAGTTGCAGGGCGACGGGATGTTCCACCTCATCGAAGCCGAGCAGCCGCTCGCGTGCGCCGTGGATGACGGCGTCGGCCACCACCATTTCGGTATAAAGCAGCGCACGGCTCGTCAACTGGCGATGGAAGAATCGGCAATGCCGGTCCGTCCAGTCCATCATCGGCGCAATGGCGAGCCTGTTCAACATACTGATTTTATTCGTTTCCTTCGGCGAGCTGGATCTATCCAACTTCGGCGACCGGTAATCTGCGGTTTTTTTTGCACTTAGTTTGAATCGGTTTAGAGTCATAATCTATTTCACAATGCAATAGGCAAGGTGACGGCTCCTGACTCTGGGTGATCGACCGCTGGCGCGGTAAAAGCACCGTTCTCTACCGTGCGTCTCGCGGCGTCAAGCGCGACCAGAGGCACCCGCCTTGTTGGACCCTTGGCCAACTGGGCGATTTTGCAAATTGCGTTAAAAGTACTCAGGGGTTTCAGGCAATTGGTCTCCGCCATCGCCGCGCGTTTCGGCTTTGTGGGCGGTAAGGCTGCGCTCTTCTGGGGATACTCCACATGCGAAGTGAGAGAATATTCTCATCGCTGTCCGCTTTCGCACAGCGCCCGCAGGAACAAGCGAATAGACCTTGGAGAGTTTAAATGAGGTCGCCGGAACTGGGAGATCATGTGAGAACGGAGATACGAATCCAGCAGAATCGGGGTAGGAATATTTGGTATCTTGTGTGCGTCGCCGGTATGAATACCCTAGCGAGCATGGTCGGGGGAGAACCGTCACGATTGTAGCTTGTTGCCGAGAAAACTAGATCTGTACCGTCATCCAGAGGGGAAACCATGCTGACCTTAATCCGCAGAGCATTTGGGGCGTGACCGTTCTGTCTGGCGTCCTCCTTGCTCAACCATTGCGCGCCGCCGATATGGTCTCGCCCGTGACGCCGGATCTGAAACCGGTGGTGACCGAGCAAGGCTGGACGTACTCCATTGCCCCGTATTTCTGGGCAGCCGGGCTCTCGGGCGACGTGACGCAATTCGGACTGCCGACAGTCCACCTGGATGCGAGTTTCGGCGATATCTTGAAGAATCTCGATTTCGCTGCGATGGCCGTCGCCGAGGCACGCCACGATCGGTACAGCGTTTTCGGCGACCTGATGTATGTGAAGATATCAACCGGCCGCGGAACGTCGAGAGGCGTCATCGCCAATGATGTGGATGTCTCCTCCGAGACATTTTCAGGGCTTATCGGAGCTGGCTACTCGGTCTTCCAGGGTGACGCCGGATATCTCGATATTGTGGGCGGCATGAGGTTTTGGTCTGTAAACACGGACATCGGGTTTCATGGCGGTATCCTTGACGGTGTGTCTGCCAGCGACGGGGCGACTTGGGTGGACGGGCTCGTCGGCCTTCGCGCGAATTACTCGCTTACACCCGAAGTCTATCTGACGGGCTGGAGCATGGTTGGCGCAGGCGGAGCCGATGTCGATTGGGACGTTGCGGCCGCGCTGGGCTACCGGTTCAACGAGCGGTTTTCGGCTCTTGCCGGCTATCGCGCACTAGGGGTCAACTACAGCAACAACGGCTTCGAATTCGACGTGGTGCAGCAGGGCCCGATAATGGGACTTGTCATGCATTTCTAGGCGTGCGGCAACGGCAAGACAATGGCATAGCCGGCTAAGATTCTTGTTCGGGCTCCTGGTTGCCACAGCCCCCATCGCGTAACCGCTGGCTGCCACCGGCAGCTCGGCATCCTGGGCCGCGGGTTTCACAGTTCATGGTTCGTCGAAACTGTGCTTGCCCGGTCATTCATTTCTTCGGAAACAGGAATGTGATGCCTGTTCTGAAGCCGAATCCCTCCGCTCCCCCGTCCGGGCTAACAGCCCAGTACCGCACTCCCGCCTGCAGGCTGACTGGCTGGCTGCCGAACTTCACCAGCTTGCTAACTGTAAAATTGACCGGCACCGACCAGTCTTCCTTGACCCAGTCATAAGTAGACTCGGTATTAAGAGCGAACGTCCAAGCATCTGCCGTGGTGTATGATAGGAAAGGTTGGAGGAAGGTTGCGTTGACGTCGCTCCTGTCCTCGTCGCCTGCAAACGACCAGATGTGGTTGGCCAGCATGCCATATGTCCAGGGACCTGACTGCTTAAGCACGACGCCTGTCGGGCCAACTCCCCATTTCTGACCGCCCAGCATCGCGTCAGTGCCGGTTGGCAGCAGAAGGACCGGACCCACGCCCCAGACGAGACCGCCCGGACCAGGAGCCTTGGGCGAGAAGAATAGGCTCTGGACTGTATCGCCAAGTCCGAACTGGCTGCCTGAATCGCCAGCGATGTCGTCCTGCCACGTGACCGGCAGTACGGTGCGTGAGATTAAGTTCCAGTCGTCGTTCAATGATATTGGGATCACCGGCTGGATGTTGATCACCGACCTGGACCCATCGTCAGGCCCATAGCCCCTGTCGTAGTTGTACTGAAAGGGCACGCTGATGAGCGAGGCGATCGGATTCGATAACTTCTTTGCGAGATCGGCGTCTTGAGAAAATACTTCACCAGTCGACAAGAGCACGATAGCGAACAAGAGAAGCACTGTTCTCGAGGCTGCCTTTCGGCTCATGAAATTCTCCCAAAGCCGCGGTCTAGCTTCACCTGTCACCGACATCAGGCGGCGCTTGATGACATCGCATGAAACCTGAGTCGCTGGACCAATTCAATCGCCGGCGCCTTCCAAGACCCGTCGAGGATAGGTTCCTTGCCCCAATAGGCGCGGATGTAGAGCGAGACCGTGCAATCCGGGCGGGCAGTCAGTTCGCCTCCTTATCCGCGCCGGGCGTCATCCCTGGAACGGACCGATCTGGAAGAGCATACTGACGATTGCAGCTATCCCGACGACGAGCAGTATCACGGCTGTGATCAAGGTGACCGATGGGGGGAAATGGCTCTCGCCATGGATCAACTCTTCGGCGCGCATCGCGTTTCTCTCATGGCGCAAGCCGATCATGAATTGCAAGTGGTAGAATATGCCGAAGATCAGCATGACGATGCCAAGCAGCACCAGTGTAATGCCAAAATTGAGCGGTGCGCCAGCCTGGGTGAGCGTCCCGGCATTCTTCAGCTTCTGGAACACCTGATAGATTGTGAACCCGAAACTGATGAGAGAAAGCGAGGTGCGGATCACCGACATGAGCGTGCGCTCCGCGCTCATGCGCGTGCGCTGAAATGACATGCCGGTGCGCCGCATGGACATCTCGGTGCGGTCGGTCGACAAGTCCGTTCGATGGATAGACAGGTCTGTTCTGAATTCGGACAGCGAGGTCCGGTGCTCCGAAAGGCCGGTCCTGTGATTGGACAATTCGGTTCGGTAATGAGAGTACTTGGTGGAGGCCAGATCCGATCTTGATTCGTCGACCTTGGGAATCGGTGGGACCGGCGTCACGGGAAGCCGCTCGGGACGGACAAGTTGGCTCGTCTCGGTAGGTGTCTTGCCGGTCGTTTCGCTCATGACAACTTCCTTCCAGTTTAATTGTTCTTGCCCTCCCTACCAAAAATCGTTTCTTCCCGCCTCTACCTTCCAGCCGATCTATTTCACCGCCGGATAGACCGTCTGCCAGTCACTCTTCATGTCGACGATGGTCCAGCCTCTTCGGACGCCTTCATCGAGCGCGGTGTCGAGCTTTCCGATGTTGGACTGGCGGTCGTAGGCCCATTCACGTTCGGCATCCGTGTGATGCACAAGTCCAATGAAGCGAGCTCCGTCGCCCGCCGCCGTCCATTCAAGCATCTGCTGGTCGCCGTCCGAATTGCCGAAGGCCAGGATCGGCCGCCTCCCGATGAAGCGGTTGATCCCGACAGGCTTGCCCGGACCATCATCGACGAACTCGACCTTGGCCTCCTTGGCGAGCACCAGCTTTCCGTCCCTGTCCTCGAGCTTCACGACGCCGGACGAGCCGACGACCTGTTCGGGCGGAATACCATAGGCCTCCTCGGCAAAGACCCGCATGAACTCGACACCGCCGCCAGAGACGATGAAGGTTTTGAAGCCGTTGGTCCGCAGGTAGGTGAGCAACTCCAGTTGCGGCTCGTAGACAAGCTCATTGTAGGGGCGATCGAAGCGCGGATGGCGTGCGCTCGCTAGCCAACCGGCCACAATCTTGGAAAAGTCCTCGGTCGTCATGCCGGCATGGGTCACAGCCAGGATTTCCATCAGGCCTTTCTCACCAGACGCCATGAGGCCTTTCGGATCGCCCTTCAATGCCGACTTGAAGGGC
>NZ_RZSJ01001109.1:0-483 GCF_003998025.1 Mesorhizobium sp. M8A.F.Ca.ET.021.01.1.1 | reverse complement strand
CACCGGTGCCCGCCCCTCGCGGATGATCAGGTCGGCGATCTGCAGATCCTGCTTCTCGAAGGGAATGGTGGCGTCTAGCACGATGATGACGATCTCCGCGAAACGGATGGCGCGCAAGCCATCCTGCACCGACATCACTTCCAGCTTTTCGTGGATCCTGGCCTTGCGGCGCATGCCGGCCGTGTCGAACAGCTTAATGCGGCGGCCGCGCCAGTCCCAGTCGACGGAGATGGAATCGCGGGTGATGCCCGCCTCCGGTCCGGTCAGCAGCCGTTCCTCGCCGATAAGCGCATTGATCAGCGTCGACTTGCCGGCGTTAGGACGGCCGACGACGGCGATGCGCATCGGCTTGGTATCGTCATAGGCCGGCTCGGCATCCGGATCGGCGATGTCCTCGCCGATCAGCACTTCGTTGATGGCGGCTTCTTCGTCTTCGCTGTCCTCGTCTTCACCGAAGGCGCGCGCCTCTCCAAGCGCTTCGAT
>NZ_RZSJ01001108.1:0-489 GCF_003998025.1 Mesorhizobium sp. M8A.F.Ca.ET.021.01.1.1 | reverse complement strand
ATCCGGCTGGAGGGCCTCGAAGGCTTGCAGGCAGCCTTGCAACGCGGCCACGGCGCGATCCTCTGGTGCGATCAGTTCACCGCCCAGACGATGATCGGCAAGCGCGCCATACACGAGGCCGGCATCGAAGCGCATCAGGTCAGCGTCAACACGCATGGCGTGTCCGAGACGGTGTTCGGCCAGCGCTTCCTCAACCCGCCAATGATTCATGTCGAGAACCGGTTCCTGAAAAGCCGAATCGTCTTCGACCGTGACGACGCCTATCAGGTCACCATCCGCATTCAGAAGATGCTGAAGCAGAACGGCGTCGTGCTGATGACCAACACCATCCACGCCGGCTCGACCTTCACCGAAACCGCACTGGGCGAAAGCGGCTGGACCCACCTTGCCTCGGCACCGGCGAATTTCGCCGCCCGAGGCAAGACGGCCCGGTATTGCCGGAAGGGCACGTCCTCGAAAGTCGACATGGCAAACAGGGCCGTCTTGAGC
>NZ_RZSJ01001107.1:0-495 GCF_003998025.1 Mesorhizobium sp. M8A.F.Ca.ET.021.01.1.1 | reverse complement strand
GACGAGGAGATCGTCGGCGGCGGCAGCAAGGCCGATGGCCGCGCCGATGCCCACGGATGTCTCGCCCTCGCTGCCGCCGCCGACGATCTCCTCGTCGGTCGAGGCCGCTCCGCCGCCGCCGCCGCCGCCGCCGACCGACATGGCTAGTATGCCTATCGAATTGAAACCCTGGGTCCGGATCACGCCGGAATTGTCGACATGCACGCCGGCGCCGATGACATTGCCGCCGCCATCAAGGCGGAACATCGCCGCATCGTTTCCGGACCCGCCTTTGCCGCCGATGCCGACATTGACGGTGACGCTCGTCTCGCTGGTGCCGCCCAGATGGAATGCCTTGGCGTTGCTCGCGCCGCCCATGCCGCCGCCGCCGCCCAGCGACTCCGCGACGATGCCCGAGGAGAAATCGCCCGTGGTCGTCAGGTTGCCGCTGTTGATCACGTCGACCGCGCCGGAAGTATTGCCTGTGCCGCCGCCGCCGCCGACACCGACATTGAC
>NZ_RZSJ01001106.1:0-495 GCF_003998025.1 Mesorhizobium sp. M8A.F.Ca.ET.021.01.1.1 | reverse complement strand
CACCCACTATCAGGTAGAAGGACCCGCCGTATCCGCCTTCCAGGCGGCGTTCGCCGAGAACTGGCTCGAGGCGGCAGGCGAAACTTTGCAGGGAGAAAAATTCTACCCGCCTTCTGAACCCGCAGGATCACTCAGCGCTCAATTGATCCTGGCTTCCCAGCCGAATGGTTCGGAAGACATGGAGTTGATGATGTTGGCCGCCATGGCTGCCGCCAAGGATCACCTGCGGATCGGAATGGCCTATTTCGTTCCGGACGACATTGCGATCCTGCAAATCTTGGACGCCAGGAAAAGAGGGGTCGCGGTCGACGTCATCGTGCCCAACTCGCTGACGGATGTCCCTATCGTGCGAAAAGGCTCGCGCTATTTCTGGGGCGAGTTGCTCAAAGCCGGGGTGCGCATCCACGAGTTTCAACCGACAATGTATCACCCCAAGCTGTTAATCGTGGATGATGTGTGGGCCAGCTTCGGCTCGGCCAACCTGGACGAGCGGTC
>NZ_RZSJ01001105.1:0-496 GCF_003998025.1 Mesorhizobium sp. M8A.F.Ca.ET.021.01.1.1 | reverse complement strand
CACCACACGCCGGCCGAACTTTCCGGCGGCCAGCAGCAGCGCGTGGCGATCGCCCGCGCCATCGTCACCAGGCCGACACTGCTCGTCGCCGACGAGCCGACCGGCAATCTCGACACCGCGCGCACGCATGAGATCATGGAGCTGCTGACGCGGCTGAACAGGGAGCTTGGCCTGACCATCGCCATGGTTACGCACGAGGCCGATGTCGCCGAATACGCCGAGCGCACCATCCGCTTCCTCGACGGCCACGTGGCCTCCGATTCCATGAACCTGGAAGTGGCATAGGCCATGATCTGGGAAACCGTACGCCTGTCGCTGCGCTCGATCCGCCGCAACGTGCTGCGCTCGTTCCTGACCTTACTCGGCATCGTCATCGGCGTTGCCGCCGTCATTGCCATGCTGACCATCGGCTCCGGTACCACGCAGAAGGTCAAGGCCGACATTTCCAAGCTCGGCAGCAATCTGCTGGTCGTGCGTGCCGGGCGCCGGGCACGCA
>NZ_RZSJ01001104.1:0-500 GCF_003998025.1 Mesorhizobium sp. M8A.F.Ca.ET.021.01.1.1 | reverse complement strand
GTGTTCGATTACCTGCCTGACGCACCCGTGGTTTTCGACCATCTGGCGCATGAGGCGCTTGCCGAACGTCATACGCTGATCCTCGACCACTACGAGGCGCGCAAAAAGCAGGCTGACGGTGCGCTCAAGGATGCGGTGCCCTACAAGCCGGTTGCGCCGGACCTGCTCTACCTCTCGCCGGAGAATCTCAAGTCTTCGCTTGGCGAGCGCGAGGACATCGACTTTACCGTGTTCGATGCGCCCGACGTAGGGGGTAAGAAAGTCTTCCACGCCGGCTCGCGGCATGGCCGCAGCTTCGTCGAGGAGCGAGCCGATCCGAACGTCAATGTCTTCGATGTCGTCGTCCGGCACATAGCCGACGAGCGCGCGGCGCGGCGCCGGGTCGTCATCGCCGGCTGGACCGAAGGCTCGCTCGACAGGCTTGGCCAGATTCTGGCCGAGCACCATCTCGGCAACCTCAAACAGGTCGAGACGCTGGCCGAGGCCGAACAGCTCGAGCC
>NZ_RZSJ01001103.1:0-504 GCF_003998025.1 Mesorhizobium sp. M8A.F.Ca.ET.021.01.1.1 | reverse complement strand
ATACCGATGCGATGCGTGATCAGCCCGGTCACATCGAGCGGGCCTTGCACCAGCGCGATCATCTTGTACCAGGTCTCGAACATCTCGCGTCCATAGATGCCCTTCAGATGCAGCATCTTGAAGATGACCTTGTTCCAGTCGATCTCGAAGCCGGTCGGCGCGATGCCGAGGATGGCGATCTTGCCGCCATTGTTCATGGTGTCGATCATGTCGCGGAAGGCGGGCGCGGCGCCCGACATTTCCAGCCCGACGTCGAACCCCTCGGTCATGCCGAGCGCCGGCATGACGTCGCGCAGTTTTTCCTTCGAGGCGTCGACGACGTGCTGGACGCCGAGCTTCTTCGCCAGCGCCAGCCGCACCGGGTTGATGTCGGTGATGACGACCTTGCGTGCGCCGACGCACTGCGCCACCAACGCCCCCATGATGCCGATCGGCCCCGCGCCGGTGACCAGCACATCCTCGCCTACCAGGTCGAAGGACAATGCGGTGTGGACGGCATTGCCA
>NZ_RZSJ01001102.1:0-508 GCF_003998025.1 Mesorhizobium sp. M8A.F.Ca.ET.021.01.1.1 | reverse complement strand
CATGTACAAAGGCCCGCCGCCGGGGCTTGACGACAACAGGATATTCGGCGTGACGACGCTGGAACTGGGATAGGCCAGGCGTGCCTTTGAGCGGCGGCTCTTTCAGGCTGCTGAACGTCGCCCCGGCACCGGATTGCCTGGCGGCTCGTGGCCGAGCGGCGTCACCAGCGTCAGGTCGGGATAGCCGCTCTCGATCAGCTTGACCGCAGCCTGCGTCACCTCGTCGTCGGCCTCCAGCATCGACAAGAACACCTCGGTGGCCTCCCCGCCCAGACGGCTGATGCCTTGTGCATCGGCCGGCCCGCACTCGACCACCACCAGATCATAGGCTGTCGTCAGCGACTGCATGATGATCGGCAGCCGGTCGGCGGCACGCATGGCACGCACCGGATCGGCGGTGCCCACCGGGATGACATGGCAGTCGGAATAGAGGTCGGCATGGATCACGTCGCTGAACTGCGCCTGCGACGCCAGCAGATTGGTGATGCCGGGGAAAAGCCCGCTGTCC
>NZ_RZSJ01001101.1:0-510 GCF_003998025.1 Mesorhizobium sp. M8A.F.Ca.ET.021.01.1.1 | reverse complement strand
ACGATGACCCCGCCGATCTTTGCCGGCCACACGCCGGTGATGCCGGCGAAGAGTGCGATCGACAGGCTGGAGACGCCGAGCGAAATCAGCGCCCCGGCCGTGACAAACCGCAGGAAGGCGTCATGCAGCCGGATGGCGTGATTGCGCTCGAACGACCAGAAGCCATTGGCCACGAAAGAGAAGATGACGGCGATCGACCACGAGAGGACGTTGGCGGCAAGCGGTGGGACGTGCAGCTTGAGCAGCAGGGAAAAGCCGGCAAGGTCGATGGCCGTGTTCACCAGTCCGACAAGCGCAAAACGGGCGATCTTGCTGCCGGTTGAACGCTGGGGTCGATCGGCTCCGCTCATCCCTTGCCGTCCATGATCTCGACACTGGCGCGGGCCAGGCTCGCGCCGAACGCATCCGAGGCCAGCACCCCGAATTCCACTTCGCGCACGCCTTGCATCGGGTCGCGCGCGCGCAGTGTTTCGTCGACATGGCCGGGGTGGCACATGAACAGCCCATGGT
>NZ_RZSJ01001100.1:0-512 GCF_003998025.1 Mesorhizobium sp. M8A.F.Ca.ET.021.01.1.1 | reverse complement strand
CAATGTCGAGCAGCTGCGCGCCGCCTACAGCCAGGCGTTGGCGCAGGAAAAATCCGCCAGCAGCGAAGTTGCCTATGCGCAGTCGCAATATGACCGTGCCGCCGATCTTGCCCAGAAAGGGATCAATGCCAAGTCTTCGCTGGATGAGGCCAGGAATGATCTCGACAAGGCCAAGCAGCAGCTTGCCGTTGCCGATCAGGGCATCGTCAGCGCCAAGGCGGCACTTGGCGGCAATCCCGATATCGAGACGGACAAGCATCCGACCGTGATGTCGGCACTCGCCGCGCGCGACAAGGCTGCCTATGACCTGGCGCAGACCACGGTCAGAGCACCTGCCGATGGTCTTGTCTATCAAGCCGCATCCTTCAAGGTCGGCCAGTATGTCGGCTCCGGCACACCGTTGTTTGCGCTGGTCGAGACCGGTGACACCTGGATCGACGCCAATTTCAAGGAAACCCAGCTCACCAACATGAAGCCGAGTCAGAAGGCGGAGATCGTGGTCGATACCTATC
>NZ_RZSJ01000010.1:0-27876 GCF_003998025.1 Mesorhizobium sp. M8A.F.Ca.ET.021.01.1.1 | reverse complement strand
ACGGCGGCGCGCGCACCGAAAGGGCGTTCAACCTGCCCAAGCCCAGTGGCACGATCTCCGTCGAACAGGTCAGCTTTGCAATTCTCAGCCAACAGAAGGTGCTTCTGCGGGAGGTGTCGTTTCGGCTGGAGGCTGGCGAGGCGCTCGGGATCGTTGGCCCCTCCGGCGCCGGCAAGTCGACCCTGGCGCGCCACCTTGCCGGCGTCATGCAACCCAGCCGAGGCACGGTCAGGCTGGATGGCGCCGACCTGTCGCAATGGGGGCACGACGCGCTCGGCGATCACATCGGCTACCTGCCGCAGGATATCGAACTCTTCTCCGATACAGTCGCCGCCAACATTGGGCGCTTCAAGACCAATGTCGACCAGGAGGTGATCGAGGCCGCGCGGCTCGCCGGCGTACACGAGATGATCATCCGCCTGCCGCAGGGCTACGAGACGCAGATCGGCGAGGGCGGCGCCGTGCTGTCGGGAGGATACCGGCAACGGATTGCTCTTGCCCGGGCGGTGTTTGGGACGCCGAAACTGGTCATTCTCGACGAGCCGAGTTCCAATCTCGACGCCGATGGCGACCGCGCGCTGAGCGACTGCGCGATCGAGCTCAAGCGACGCGGCAGCACGGTTATCATCGTCTCGCACCGTCCCTCGACCTTGGCGAATGTCGACAAGATCCTCCTGTTGCGCGATGGCGCCGTCGAGGCGTTCGGCATGAGAAACGAGATCGTGGCGCTGCTCAACCAGCGCGCGGCGCCAATGGCGGTGGCGACCCAATGAGCCGTGGTCGGAGAGATCGATGAGCGACAGCGCACTCACTTACCATAGCCTGCCCGGCGAGGCCGGCATCCTGGCTCCGGATTCCATCCGGGTGCCGGCCTATATCGGCCTGCTGATCATAATGGCCTTTTTCGGCATTTTCGGCGGCTGGGCAGCCTTTGCCCCTCTGAACGGTGCCGTGCTCGCCGATGCCATCGTCAAGGTGGAAGGCAATCGCAAGAGCGTCCAGCATTTCGACGGCGGTACGGTGAAGGAGATCCGCGTCAAGGATGGCGACGTCGTCAGGAAGGGCGACATAATGCTGAAGCTGGACGACACCAGGATTCGGTCCGAGTTCAATCTCTATGCCCAGCAATATGCGCTGTTGCGCGCAGCCGATGCCAGGATCCGTGCCGAACTGGACGGCAGCGAGGCTGTTGCCTTTCCCAAGGACATCCTCAAAGAGCACGAGGACTACCTCAAGGACGCAATGGCAAACCAGATCGCCGACCTGGAAAGCCAACGCGCCTCGATGGCCGGCGCCAAACAGATCCTTCAGCGGCGTATTGCCGAGCTCGAGGAGCAGATACGGGGCAAGCAGTCCCGAGTCGAATCCTACCAGGCCCAGCTCAAATCGACGATCGACGAGAAGGCCAGCCTGTCGAAGCTGCTCAAGGCCGGTTTGACGACCCGCCCACGCATCCTGGAACTGGAAAGGTCGGCCTCGGATTTGCAGGGCTTGATCGACGATAATCTCGGCGCCATCGGCGGCAGCCAACAGAGCAAAGCCGAACTCGAGAGCCAGATCGCACAATTGACCAATGAGCGCCGGACCAAGTTGTCGGCCATGTTGATCGATACGCAATCGAACCTGTCCGACCTCATACCCAAGATGTTCGCCGCCCAGGCTGCCATGGACCGGGCCGAAGTGCGCGCGCCCTATGACGGCCAAGTGATGGATCTAAGCGTTTTCTCGATCGGTGCGATCGTGGCGCCGGGCCAGACCATCCTCAACATCGTGCCGACCGAGAATTCGCTGATCGTCCAGGCACAGGTTCGCGTCGAGGATATATCGAACCTGCGTCCCGACATGGCCGCCGAAGTTCGTTTCACATCATACAAGCAGCGTTCGATACCCATCATTCATGGACGCGTCACCCGCATTTCGGCGGATCGCATCACCGACACCAAGACCGGCTTTCCCTATTATCTCGCGGACGTGGCGGTCGATCCGGTGGAATTAGCCGCGGCCCCACAGATCGCGCTTTATCCGGGCATGCCGGCGTCGGTCATGATCGTTACCGAGCAACGCACGGCACTCGACTACATTTTAGGCCCGCTGGTTGTGTCGTTCCACTCCGCGTTTCGCCAGAAATGACGGTTCAGTCCAACACCGCGCGCGGCGAGAACTCCCGACGCGGCGAGAACCCCCGCCGACCTGTCGTGGAAAATGCTTCTCTCCGCGTTGCGGCGCGTCTGGCCGTCTGGTGAAGAGTCCAGGAGACCGTCGGATATAAGCGTGGACGTGTGTATGCGTGCGCGGTTCAGCCGCTTACCAAGCTCCACATCGAGGGCTGAATGCTGTCCCGGGTGATGTCGACCGTCGCAAGGGTGACAGGCAGCTTAAACCGCTGTGGGCCAGCGCTGCCCGGATTCAAATAGAGCACGCCATCCACTGTCTCCATGCTTGGCACATGCGAGTGACCGGACACGATCAAATCGATGCCCTGGGCAACCGGGTCGATCTGCAGCGTCTTGAGATCATGAAGCACATAGATTGCTCGCCCGGCGAGGCGGACGAGCTCGGTTTCCGCGTATTCCACTGCCCACCCACCGGTGTCCACGTTTCCTCTGATTGCGGTAACCGGTGCGATACCGCGAAGCGCTGCGATGATCTCAGGGCGACCGATGTCTCCTCCATGAATGATGTGGTCGACCCCGGCCAAGCAGCGCAGCGCCTGCGGCCTCAGCAGACCGTGCGTGTCCGAGATGATGCCAATTCTGAATGTCATGGCTCTGCCATCAGACGGTGAGGGTGCTCAAATCCGTTGCGACAAGGCTGTTCGTAAACGTCCGGACGGCTTCCGCGAGAATTTCGTCGTCGGGATAGCGGCCGGAGATGTGCGTAAGAACGAGTTGCTTTACATCACTGGTCGCTGCCAGCGATGCTGCCTCCGCGGCTGTCAGGTGTCCGTAGTCGCGCGCCATCGTTGCATCTCGTTCCAGGAATGTGGCTTCGATGACAAGCAGATCGGCGCCGCTCACCTTGTCGGCCAATCCATCGGTGGTTTCGGTGTCACCTACAATGACCAGCTTCTTGCCAGCCTCGGTTGGTCCGAGAACTGCTTCGGGAGCAATCGTCCTGCCGTCGGGGAGAGAAATTGAGCGGCCTTCGGCCAAGTCCTTCCGGATCGGGCCGTCTGGCACACCGAGAGCTGCCAAGCGGTCCGAAACGAGGTGACGACGCGCCGGCGTCTCGAAGACGAAGCCGTAGCTGTCGGTGTCGCGATGGCGAACTTGAAAGCAGTCGACCGTGAACTCATCCACGTCGAACACGCCTCCGGGCACAAGCGGCACCAGTTGCAGCGGGATCGGCGCGCGTCCCTCACCCCAAAGGCCAGCGAGCATGCGGGCGACGACCTCGAGAGTGTCGGCGCTGCCATGAATGGTCACAAGGTCCTCGCTCTGCCGGAGCCGCAGCGTCGAGAACAAGCCCGGAATTCCGAGCACGTGGTCGAAATGCGCGTGCGTGAGGAGCAGGCGATCAAGTCGCCTGAATCCGGCGCCGCTGCGCAGAAGCTGACGCTGGGTGCCTTCCCCGCAATCGACCAGCACCCGTTGACTGCCGGCTTCAACGAGCAGCGCCGGGTGGTTGCGCTCGGCCGAGGGCACGCTGGCCGAGGTGCCGAGGAAGATGAGCCTGAAGGTCATGCGAGCAGTCTACCTCGCGGGCAACGAGACCTCAAAGCCGGCGAAGGCCCCTAGACTAGTCTAGACGCTTAGGCGACGAAGCGGACCACGCCGCCATCCACGCGCAGAGCCGCGCCAGTGGTTGCGGAAGCCTGCTCTGAGCACACATAGACGATCATGTTGGCGACCTCGTCGGTCGTCGCGAAACGCTGGATGAGGGTGGTCGGACGCATAGCCCTCAAGAAGCCCTGCTCGGCTTCCTCTTGCATGATTCCGTTTGCCTCAGCCTGTTTCGCCATGAAGTCACCCAGGATCTCAGACCGGGTAGGCCCCGGCAGGACGGCGTTGACGGTGACACCCGTGCCCGCGACCGCCTCGGCAAGACCGCGCGAGACCGCCAGCTGTGCGGTCTTGGTCATGCCGTAGTCGAGCATCTCCTTGGGAATGTTGACCGCGGACTCGCTGCTCACGAACACGACGCGGCCCCAGCCCTTCTCCACCATCCGCGGCAGGTAGTGGCGCGTCATGCGCACGCCGCTCATCACGTTCAGCTGGAACAGGCCAAGCCAGTCGTCGTCGGGGATCTTCGCGATGTCCTCGATGCCGTTGTAGTTCCGGATGTGAGCCGTACCCACGTTGTTGACGAGGATATCGGCGTCGGGCGCCTGCGCGAAGAATGTCTCGGCGCCCTCCGCGGTCGAAAGATCGGCGGTGACGCCGGAGATCTCGCTGTCCGGGAAAGACTGGCGCATCTGCCGCACCGCCTCGTCGACCCGGGCATTCCCACGACCATTAATGACGACCGACGCCCCTGCACGAGCTAAACCTTCTGCGGTGGCGCGGCCGATGCCTGCCGTCGACCCGGTGACGATCGCTGTGCGGCCCTTGAGTTCGATATTCATGTCATTCATCTCCTATTGTGAGCAGCTAAGGCGATCGATGCGCCGAAGCGCATCGTTCCCCTCGACCGAGAGCCTTGAAACCTGGCCCGTGCGGCCCAAGCCTCAGGACAAATGCACTAACCTGCCTTTTTCGCGACATCCGCCTCCACCGCGCGGGCGAGGCTTTCGACCCATTTCTGGTGATAGCGGTAGAGCGCACCGGGATGCTTGCGTCCGAGCTCCTCGATGAACCAGGGCCCTTGTTGCGTTTCCTCGGTCAGCACATGGCAGCCGTTGGCCGTCGGTGTGATGACCCAGCCGTGGTACGCGCTCGAGCCGGTCTCGTCGCCATCGACCGTCGTCGACCACGCAAGCCTGCGGAAGGGCGCGCATTCCGTCACGACCAGACTCATCGGGAATCCGACCGTCACCCGGCTGTATTTGGTTCCGAGCGCCAGTCCCGGCTCACCGGTCAGGATCTTGACCTGGTCTTCGGCAGGAAAGTAGCTCGACCAGTTCTCGGCGTCGGTCAGCAGCCTCCATACCACTTGAGGGGGGCGCCTTCACGTCGATGTCATTGAGCGCATAGATGGCCGACGTTTTGGGATCGTACTTCTCGGGCCAGATCACACGTTCGTGCATCGATCACTGCTCCTTCTTGAACAAATCCTGGAAGATGAGCTGGCCCCAAATGCGGCCGCGTGCGTGCACCAGCGCGCCACCCTCGTCGAGCTTTCCCAGCTTGACGGGTGCGAACCCGAGTTGTTTGGCCAAGGCCGCAACGGGAGCGATCGCGTCCTCGTCGTCACCAGACAGAAACACGACCCGGTGGCCGCCCTCCACGGTCGGATCGGCAGCCAAAGTGGCCGCAATCAGGTGATTGAAACCTTTCACGAACTTGGCGCCGGAGAACGCCTTCGCGACGAAGGCGGAGGACAGGAGACCGTCCAACTCCTCAGGGGGGACTAACGCGTTCATCGCGTCGATGACCGTCTTGCCTTTCCAGCTCGGCAGGGCCTTCGCAACCTCGCGGTGCTCGCCGAACGGGACCGCCAGGATGATTGTGTCGGCCTCGAGTGCGTCCCGCAGCGACTTGGCGACGACCGTGGGTCCAATTGCCCCAGCCTGCGGCGCCAACGCCTCGGGCGGCCGGCGGCTCGCGACGGCAACCTTGATGTTTTTACGGGCGAAAGCGTGGGCGAGGGCCTGGCCTACCTTACCGAACCCTACAATTGCGTAGCTCATAATATTTCTCCGATCCATGTTGATATTGATTCCCCGGCCTTCAACGGCGCTGGGTTGTCCGTTCTCGCCGATCAGCCGTTTCCCGCGATCCGGCGCGATTTCAGATCGCCGAGAAGCCTCCGTCGACAGACAACTCCAACCCATTCACGAAGCTCGAATCGTCTGAAGCAAGAAACAGCGCGGCCGCCGCAATTTCCTCGGGACGCCCCATCTTTCCCCGCGGAATCAGGGATTCGAACATCCGCTTCCCCTCCTCGTCGAGAACTTGGTCCTGCATCGGTGTGGCGATCGGCCCGGGGTGCAGCACGTTCACCCGGATATTCCTGCCCTTCAGCTCGTTGAGCCACCCGCGTGCGAATGCGTGCAACGCCGCCTTGCTCGCCGCATACACGCTGTAACCAGGAAAACCTTTCACCGAAGCAACTGATCCGGTCATGAAGATCGATCCGCCATCGTTGAACAGCGGCAACGCCTTTTGCACCGTGAACAGTGTGCCGCGCGTATTCAGGCCGAAGGTCGCATCGAAATGCTGCTCGGTAATCTCACCCAGTGGGACGGCTTCGCCGGTGCCGGCGCTCGCATACAGGACGTCGATCTTGCCCTTTTCCCGCTTGACCGTATCGAACAGGCGGTCGAGGTCGTCGAGATTGGCCGCATCGCCGCGCACGCCGGTCACGTTCCGGCCAACCAGCCTGATGGCCTCGTCGAGCGCCTCCTGCCTCCGGCCCGTGATGAAAACATAGGCGCCTTCTTCAACGAACCGTTTGGCGGTCGCCAGCGCCATGCCGCTCGATCCACCCGTGATGACGGCAACCTTACCTTCAAGCTTTCCCATGATTTTTCCTTTCAGACTCCAACTTTGGTCGTTCGGGGAGGCCCCCGAGACCCTGAAGATGGGTCCGCTGCAGCCAGGCATTGAGTGCGGAAACGCGCACATCGGTGGTGCAAAATCGATCCGGCTGAATGACTGATGCCAGCCGCGGCGATCGGTGTCTGCCGTTGGGAATTGGGCCGCGCCCGGCGACATAGGCTATGATGACGGCCGTACTGCTGTACGATGGCGTTGGACACGGGCTTTGTAAGGCGCACCGCGCGGTGCGGGATTGCACCATGATCGACTGGGATGACGTTCGCTACTTTCTTGCCGTCGCGCGCGGAGGCTCGGTGCGGGCTGCCGCCGAGGGCCTCGGGGTGTATCACTCGACCGTGCTGCGACGCATCGCACAGCTCGAGGAACGCCTCGGGGCGCAGATGTTCGAAAAGCTGCCTTCGGGCTACCGCCTGACGGCTGCGGGCGAAGAGGTCCTCGAGCTCGCGAACCAGATGGAAGCGTCGTCGCACCAGCTGGAGACCCGCGTCTTCGGTCGCGACCAGAGTGTGCGCGGGCTTCTTCGGGTGACGCTGGCACCGCCCCTCGCGACTCACCTGCTCATGCCGGACTTCGCCGATTTCGCGCGTCTGCATCCCGACATCGAGATGGAAATCTTGTCGGTCGGCGAGCTGGCAAATCTGACCAACCGAGAGGCCGACGTGGCGATCCGTGTCGTCTACGACCGCAAAACCCTGCCGCTCAATCTTCACGGACTGAAGGGACCGGAGCTGTTCGGCGGCGTCTACATCTCCCGCGATCGACTGGCCGCGTGGCGTGCGGGCGCGCCGGATCCCATCCGGTGGATCGTCATAAGCATTCATGGAATACCAGACTGGGCCAGCGAGGGTGAGGTTCGCACAACGGGGGTTCCGTTCAGGACCACGGACGGCGAGGCGCAGATCGTTGCCGTACGGCAAGGGCTCGGGATCACGACGTTGCCGTGCTTCGTCGGAGATGCCGACCCCCTACTGGTGAGGGTGCCAGGCACCGACCTGCACATGTACGGAACGCTCTGGCTTCTCACCCAGGGGGAGACACGCAAGACGAAGCGCGTGCGGCTCTTCACGGAGTTCGTATCCGGCAGGCTCGCCGCGTACGCTCCGCTCCTCACGGGGCTGTCCATATCGCGCGACTGACGCCCGGCAGGTCACTGGCGACGCTTGCCGCAATCAGGTCGGAAGCCGAGCTGCGAGCGCCTGAAGCGGCGGTTCCGTTCGCGGCGATGGCTTTCCCGATCATCGAAAGCCGCCTGCAGTGGCCGCTTGCACCAACAAGATCGTCGTGGCTGCCAATCTCGACGATGCGGCCATGATCGAGGATCAGGGTATCCGGCAAAGCTACTCGTTCAGGCGACCCGCGGCTTCGATCTGCACCGGGATCTGGTACATCAATCGCTATCGCGCGCAATTAGCTCCAGCGGCCAGACCTCGCGCATGATACGTGGACCCTCCGGGCCGGCGAAGGCAGGAAGCGACGCCAGCAGCATTTCGGCGAGCCGCCGTCCCATCGGCTGCAGCGCCGGGCGGAAAGCAGTCAGCGCCGGCGAAAAATAGCGGCAGAGCGGCGTATCGACGATGACGGTCACCGCCATGTCGTGACCCGGCTTGATACCCATCTCGGCCAGCGCCTTGCATCCCCCAAGCGCCATCGCGTCATTGTTGAAGATGATGGCGGTCGGCGGGTCCTTGCGGCGCATCACCCGCGGGGTCACTTCGTAGCCACCGGCCTCGTTGATGAAGCCGTCGGCAATCAGGTGGGGATCGACCGCGATGCCATGCCGGCGCAAGGCCTTGCGGTAGCCGTCGAGGAACAGATAGCCGAAATTCAGATCGAGCGATGGGCGGATGGCAGCGATGCGGCGATGGCCGCGCGTCACCAGCCGGTCGACCGCGTCGGCGCCTGCTTTTTCGAAATCGAGATCGAGCGAGGGGTAGGCCTTGTCGCCGGAGCGGCTACGGCCGAGCGTGGCGAAGGGGAAGCCGGCCTGGGTGAGATAGTCGATGCGCTCGTCCTCGCGCCGCGTCCAGGCCAGCACCACCGCATCGGCACGGCGCGTCTCGACAACACGCCGCAGGCGCTCCTGCTGATAGTCGCCCGGCGCGCCCATCACCACGATCAGGTCCAGTCCGCTTTCGGCGAGCCGGCCCTGCAACCCAGTCAGGAACGGAATGAAGAACGGCTCGCCATATTCCTGGTCGCCCGGATGCGGCTGCAGCATGAAGGCGATCGAGTGGGTAGCGCCTTGCCTGAGACTGCGGCCGGACTGGTTCGGCGAATAGTTGAGAGCCCTGGCTGCCTCGAGAACGCGCTGGCGCGTGTCGGCATTGACGTCGGCGCGGCCGTTGAGCGCGCGCGACACCGTGCCGATCGAAATGTTCAGGTGACGGGCAAGGTCGTGAATGCTGGACGCCAAGTGACTGTTCTCCCCTTGCTTGGCTAGCACCGGTGGCCGCCGGGGCCAAGGCGCAATGACGATTTTCGCCGGCGGCCGATTGACATTCTACGCCTTCGGGTGTGTTCTCGTAAACGTTTACGGAAAAACGTTTACGGTCACGCCGTGAACGCCGGAACCATCGGCCTGGAGGGGCCGAGAGGAGGAGCGCTGGATGATCGACGCCGTTCTTGTCGGCTGCGGAGCGATGAGCAAGGCCTGGCTAGATGCCGCGCGGCAGATCGACGGGCTCGCCATAGTCGGCCTTGTCGACCTCGATGCCGACAGGGCGAAGGCGAGGGCGCGCGAATACGATCTCGGTGGTGCCGTCATCGGCACCAGTCTCGACGCAGTGCTCGACCAGATCCGACCGCAAGCGGTGTTCGATGTGGTGGTTCCCGCCGCCCGGCGCGACGTTGCGCTTTCCGCCTTTGCCCACCATTGCAATCTGCTGACGGAAAAGCCGCTCGCCGATAGCCCGGAGAATGCCCGCGCCATCGTCGAGGCCGCCCGCCAGGCCGGGCGCATCCATGCCGTCGTCCAAAACCGCCGCTACGTCGCCAATGTCCGACGCATCCGGAGGTTTCTGGACTCCGGCGCCATCGGTGCCGCGACCAGCATCCACGCCGACTTTTTCGTCGCACCGCATTTCGGCGGATTTCGCGAAGAGATGGCGCACGTGCTGCTGCTCGACATGGCGATCCACACATTCGACGCCGCCCGCTACATGGTCAATGGCGAGCCGGCCGCGGTCCATTGCCAGGAATGGGAACCGGCCAATTCCTGGTACCGACAGGGCTCATCGGCCAGCGCGGTCTTCGATCTCGGCGGCGGCAAGGTCTTCACCTATGCGGGCAGCTGGTGCGCGGCCGGCTTCCGCACCAGTTGGGAGGGTAGCTGGCGCATCGTCGCCGAGCGCGGCAGCCTGATCTGGGATGGCCATGACGGGTTGAGGGCGGAAGTGGTGGTGCCGGGTCGCGACGGCATGTTCGACAAGATACAGCCAATCGAGGTGCCGGCGCTCGATCCCGCCGATCGCGTCGACGGCCATCTCGGCATCATCAGGGATTTCATGCGCGCCATCGAGACCGGCACGGAACCGGAAACGCGCGGCGCCGACAACATCAAGAGCCTGGCCATGGTCTTCGGTGCCATCGAAAGCGCCGAAACCGGACGTCGCGTGATGATCGCAGAGGAAGCACAATGATGCCAAACCCGCTTCTCGACATCAGGATCGGCACCATGGTGCGGGCCAACCTCGACGACCCGGCCGCCTACATCAAGGCAATCCTGCCGCTCGGCTTCGAGAGCATTCAACCCTTCTTCTGGCAGACGCTTGGTGGCAAGGACCTGCCCCGGCTGGCCGGTCAGATCCGCGAGGCGATCGGCGATGCCGATGTCACGGTGTCCTCGATCGGCGTTTTCGGCAATCCGCTGGAGGGCGGCGATGTCGACCGTGGCGTCCTCCAGGCCTGGGAGACGGTCATCGACAATGCCCATTTGTTCGGCGCTTCGATGGTCTGCGGCTTTACCGGCCGGCTCCGCGGCAAACCGCTGACAGACAGCCTGCCGCGCTTTCGCGAGGTGTGGGGGCCGCTGGCCAGGCGAGCCGCCGGCAAGGGCGTTCGCATCGCCTTCGAGAACTGTGCGATGGACGGCAACTGGGCTGCCGGAGACTGGAACATCGCCCACAATCCGGACGCCTGGGAGCTGATGTTCAACGAGTTGCCTGACGACAATCTCGGCCTCGAATGGGAGCCTTGCCACCAACTCGTCTATCTGATCGATCCGATGCCACAGATCCGCAAATGGGCGCCACGCATCTTCCACGTCCATGGCAAGGACGCGACGGTGCGCTGGGACGTCATTCGCGAGCACGGCGTGTTCGGCCGGCTGCCATTCGTGCAGATGCGCACGCCGGGCTTCGGCGACAGCGACTGGACGCGGGTGATCAGCGAATTGCGGCTGGCCGGGTACAAGGGCGCCATCGACATCGAAGGCTGGCACGATCCGGTCTATCGCGGCGACCTCGAGATCACGGGACAAGCACGCGCCCTGGAGTATCTCAAGCTATGCCGGGGAGGTGCGAGCTACCTGCCAAATCCGGCGTGAGGACCGGTCGGCGGGAGGAGCCGGCCGTAAGTGGTACTGCCAAGGCAATCGTTCGAAAAACCCCTCGGCTGACGAGGGAAACAATGGGAGGAACGTGCATGAGCATCGCGACCAGAACGACATTTCTGCGCACGACCGTCGTGGCGGCGGCCACGGCGCTTGCCGCCGCAATCTCCATCTTGCCGGCGCAGGCGCTCGACGCCCAATGGTGCAAGGACGTCCACATCCGCTTCTTCGTCGGCGGCGCCGAGGGCGACGCCTTCGGCACAATCGTCTACAATGGCGCCAAGCAGGCCGCGGCCGATCTCGGGCCGAAGGTCGACTACATCTTCTCCCAGTGGGACGCGGAGAAGATGGTGCAGCAATTGCGCGAAGCGGTCGCGGTCAAGCCCCAGGGCATCGCCATGATGGGCCATCCGGGCGACGCCGCGATCATGCCGCTCGCCGAAGAGGCGCATAAGGACGGCATCAAGATGATGTACCAGAACGTCCCGGTGCCGAAGGTGACGGCGGCGTTTGGTGGCGGCTATGTCGGCGCGCAGCAGGAACAGCAGGGCCGCGCGCTCGGCGCCGAAGCGTTCAAGCTCGGCAAGCTCAAGGCCGGCGACAAGGCAATCATGATCGGTCCGTTCGAGAACGAGAACCGCGGCGCGCGCGAGCGCGGCACGGTGGCGGCGTTGAAGGAAGCGGGGGTCGAGGTCATCCAGCTGTCCTCGCCGCCGAGCGGCGAGTGGGCGTCCGACCCCAACCTCGCCATCCCGGTGATCACGGCGGCGCTCCTCAATCACCCCGACATCAAGGCGGTCGGCTATCCCGGCGGACAGATGCTCGGCAATGTCTCCACCTACATGCAGGCGGCGGGGCGCAAGCCCGGCGATATCTTCAACTTCGGCTTCGACACCAGCCCGCAGATCGTCGAGGGCTTCAAGGGCGGCTGGGTGCAACTGACGGCCGACCAGCAGCCATTCCTGCAGGGCTATCTCCCGATCCTCAGCCTTTGCCAGCAAGTGGTGCTGGGTCTGGCGCCGATGAATGTCGACACCGGCGCCGGTTTCGTCACGCCCGAAAATTACGCGATCGTCGCAGAACTCGCCAAACAGGCGCTGCGCTGACTTCCCAAGCCGTCGGCCGGGATCAGGCCCCGGCCGACGGGACCGCTGGCGAGAAGGCCGGTGCGAGACAATCAAGCGAGGATCCGATGGCCGAACGTCTCATAGAACTGCGCGATATCGCCAAGTCCTACGGCCACGTCTATGCACTTGGCGGGGTCAATCTCAGCGTCGACCGCGGCGAGGTGGTCGGCCTCATCGGCGACAACGGCGCCGGCAAGTCGACGCTGATCAAGATCCTCTCCGGCGTGGTCAAGCCGACCAGCGGCGAGATCCTCATCCGCGGCAAGCCGGTGACCGGTTGGAATGCGGCACGTTCGCGCGAGGCCGGCATCGAAACGGTGTTCCAGGACCGGGCGCTGGCCGTACAGCAGACGATCGTGCGCAACATCTTCATGGGCCGCGAACTCACCGGTTTTCTCGGCTGGCTGAAGGTCAGCAAGGAAATCGATGAGGCGAGTCGGCTGATGCGCGAGATCGGCTTCACCTCGAAAGTATTCACGCCGCACTCGATCGTCGGCCAGCTGTCGGGCGGCGAACGCCAGGGCGTGGCGATCGCGCGCGCCATCTACAAGCAGGCGGAACTGATCGTACTCGACGAGCCGACGACGGCGCTGTCTCTGACCGAGACCGCCAAGGTCTTCCATTTCGTGCGCCAAGTGCGGGCAAGCGGTCGCTCGATCCTGTTTATCGGCCACAACATCCATCATGTCTTCGACATCGCTGATCGCTTCGTGGTGCTGGATCGCGGCAAGGTCGCGCTCACCGCCGACCGGAGCGAGGTCAAGTCGGCCGAAGACCTCATCAATTTCATGGAAGACGTCGCGCATCCGGGCGGGTTGGCCGGACTGCACGACACCGGCGACGCGGAGCAGAGAGCACGATGAGCAAGACCATGGAGCCCGATCTGCACGAGCCGTCGGCTGGCATCTCCCGCCAAGGCAGTTCCCGGAACGAGTGGAAGCACCCGTCCGACCACTGGCTGCGCGGCTTCGTCCTCGACAATCGGGCGTCGCTTGGCACGCTCGCCGTGTTCATCGTCATGATGGCGGTCTTCATGATCGCCAACCCGACGGTCTTCACAACCTGGTATCTCTACAGCGCCGTGCTCACCACGCTTCCCGTGGCGCTGTTCGTGGTCGTGCCGCTGGTCTTCGTCGTCACCTGCGGCGAGATCGACCTGTCGTTTCCCGCGACGATGGGTTTCGCCTCCTGGGTCTTCGCGCTGGTGGTGCAGGCCGGTTATGATCCGTTCCTCGGCATTGCGGCAGCGCTGGTCACCGGCACGCTGCTTGGTTTCCTCGTCGGGTCGCTGGTGGTCTATGGCGGGCTGTCGTCGCTGATCGCCACGCTCGGCATGAATTTCCTGCTGCGCGGCCTGATCCAGATCATCAATGAGGGCAGATCGACCTCGCTGACCAGCCTTGCCGACAGCTGGGCCTACCGGATCTTCTCCAGCCAGATCTGGGGCATTCCGGTGCAGATTTTTTGGGCGATCGCCTTCGTCGTCTTTTCGGCGATGCTCTACAACCGCCACCGCTTCGGCGCGCAGGTGAGGGTGGTCGGTGACAATCCCGACAGTGCCCAGCAGATGGGCATCGACGTCAAGCGCGTGCGGGTGAAAGTGTTCGTCTTCGTCGGCATCGGGGCCGCGATCGCCGGCACGTTCTCCGTAATGATCAACTTCACCTGGTGGCCAACGGCCGGCGACGGTTATCTCTTGCCGGTGCTGGCCTCGGTGTTCGTCGGCGGCACGCCGACCTGGGGCGGCATCGGCACGGTGGCCGGCGGCGCGATCGGCGCCGTCACGGTGTCGTTTATCCAAACCGGCGTCGTGGCGGCTGGCCTGAGCGGCTTCTATGTCCAGTTCTTCAACGGGTTGATCATCATCCTTTCGCTGCTTGGCCACAAATGGAACCAGGCACGGTATCGGTGACACGACCAGCTTGGTGCAAGGTGTTGGTAGCCGAAAGGCGCCGGCAAAAAGAGCCCGTGCCTGACAGGGACGACTGGAGAGTCACCCGTGACCTCGTCCGTCCATCAAGATTTCGGGTTGGCTTTCCGCCAAGCCTCATACTCATCATTTGCACTTGGGTGCAGCGGATAATAGCGTTGCAACGACCCGCCCTGCATGAGCTTCTCTCGCGAGAACTCCTCCCAATCGTGATGCTTCTGTGATTCCTCGATCACCTTCGCGGCCATTGCGACGGGCAGCACGACCACCCCGTCATCATCGGCGACGATGATGTCGCCGGGGATCACAGTGACCCCGCCGCAGGCAATCGGAACGTTGACGGCATTGGGATAGATGCTGGTTTGCACATGGTAGTTGGGTGTCCAGCCGCGCAGCCATAGGGCCAGGTCGAGTTTTTCGACATTGGGCCGATCGCGCATGCATCCGTCGATGACGATACCCGCGCCGCCTCTGCCTTTGAAGTATGTCGACATCATATCGCCGAACACGCCCGAGCTCATGTCGCCGCGCGCGTCAACCACGACCACATCCCCCTCTTGTGCGTGGTACAGCACATGCCGGTGGAGCTGTGTCTCCGGATCGGCATATTCTCCCTCGTTGAAAAGATCGGGCCGCTGCGGCAGGAACTGCAGCGTCAGCGCCGGCCCGACGATCGACTTGCCATGGTTCTGCGCCATCGGGCCGACCATATGCGGATTGCGGAAACCCATATGACCAAGCGTGCCGGCAACCGTCGCGGCGCCGATCTCCTTTAGCGCGTCGATCAGATCCCTGGGCGGCCGCGTGATGTCGGAAGTATGCGTCATTGTGGACTCCGATTGAAAGGGAACTACCAGTTCGTGACAGAACCATCGCGGCGCTTGAGGTGGGGCGCTTCCCAGAAACGGAAGCTTTGCGCCTGGACCGCCTCTTCGTTGACCTCGACGCCGAGCCCCGGCAGATCGGTGACGGGATAATCGGGGCCGTCCAGCCGTGGTTGCACCGGAAAGAAGTCGGAATTGTCGAAACCGAGCTTTGCTTCGGGCGCCCTGGTCTCGAGCCACGAGAAGTTGGGCACTGCGGCGGCGAGATGCACTGTCGCGGCCGTGCACACTGGACCCAGCGGATTGTGTGGCATCAGGTCCACATAGTGCGCCTCGCTCCAGCCGGCGACTTTCATCGCCTCGGTGAAGCCGCCGACATTGCAGATATCGAGCCGGTTGAACTGGTGGATGCCGCGCTCGACATAGGGCAGGAACTGCCACTTGCTGGCAAATTCCTCGCCGATGGCGAAGGGGATCTCGGTCATCTTGCGCAGGGATTCGTAGGCTTCCGGCGTCTCGTCGCGTATCGGCTCCTCGAGGAAATCGAGCACGCCGCGGTCGAGCTTGTTACAGAAGCTCGCCGCCTCCGCCACCGACAGGCGATGATGATAATCGATGCCGAGGACGACGTCGTCGCCCAGCGCCTGGCGCGCCTTGTTCAGCATCGTCGCTGTTGCGCCGATCGACTCGCGCGGCTCGAAGACATCCTTGCTGTTTTGCCCGACGGGAAAGAAGCGGATTGCCTGCCAGCCCTGCGCGTGCAGTTCGCGGGCCCGTTCGATGGCCACGTCGCCCTCGGCCTCGTCTCCGGTCGAGGCGAAAGTGGGGATCCGGTCGCGCTGCTTGCCGCCCAGCAACTCGTAGACCGGTACCCCCAGCGCCTTGCCCTTGATGTCGTGAAGGGCGATGTCGATGGCGGATATCGCAGCCTGCAGAACGCGGCCGCCTTCGAAATACTGACTGCGATAAAGCTCCTGCCAGATCCGCCCGATCCGCATGGGCTCGCGTCCGACCAGAAACTCGCGATAGTGCTCGACCGCGCCAGCCACGGCCTTCTCGCGGCCGCTCAGGCCGCTCTCGCCCCAGCCGAAGATGCCGTGGTCGGTCTCGACCTTGACCAGCATCTGGTTGCGCGTTCCCACCCACACCGGATACGGCTTGATCGCGGTAATCTTAAGCTTCCTGGTCATCCACACCCACGTCCCACACGCATCCGCCTGCTCAGCTGGCCTCGAGGGCCATTTCGGTTTCGCCGTCGAACAGATGCATCCGCTCCTGGTCGAACTCGAGCCAGATCCGCTCGTCGGGCGTCACGGCAATGTTCGGTGGCACGCTGACGTTGACGATGGCACCGGACAGGAACGCCTGCACGAAGGTCACGTCTCCGGTTGGCTCCACGGTGTAGACCTTGGCCGGGATGCTGCCTGGCACTGCACTCTTGTGCAGCTTGATCGTCGAGTGGCGTGCGCCGAGCACGACTTTTTTGGTCGTTGCCTTCGTGACCTTCTGGACGTTGCGCGGCGAGAGCCCAAGGCTCCAGCCCTCCGCGCTGGTCAACACGGTGCCGCCGTTCGCTGTCGATATCTCCAGCGGAATGAGGCTCATCGCCGGGCTGCCGATGAAGCTGGCGACGAACATGTTCACCGGATGGGCAAAGACCTGCGCCGGCGAATCGTATTGCTGCAGGAAGCCACCGTTCATCACCGCCATCTTGTCGGCCATCGTCACGGCTTCGAGCTGGTCGTGCGTCACATAGATGATCGTCGCCTTGAGGTCCTGGTGGAAGCGCTTGATCTCGGACCGCATCTGTACGCGCAGTTTGGCGTCGAGGTTGGAGAGCGGCTCGTCCATGAGGAACACGGCGGGATCGCGCACAAGGGCGCGGCCGAGGGCCACACGCTGCTGTTGGCCTCCCGAAAGTTCGCGTGGCTTGCGCTCGAGCAGGTGCGTCATGTCGAGCACCCGCGCCGCCTCCTTGACCTTCTTGTCGATCTCGTCCCTTGGCAGTTTGCGCATCTGCAGCGGGAACGCCAGGTTCATGTAAACCGACTTTTGCGGGTAGAGCGCATAGTTTTGAAACACCATTGCGATGTCCCGGTCCTTGGGGTCGAGGTCGTTGACCACCCGGTCGCCGATGACGATGTCGCCCGAGGTGATCGGGGTCAGCCCCGCGACGAGATTGAGAGTGGTTGTCTTGCCGCAGCCTGAAGGGCCGACGAGCGCAACGAACTCGCCGTCGTTGACCGTCAGCGAAACGTCGTTGACGGCCTTGAAGTTGCCGTAGGTCTTGACGAGATCTTTGAGGACCACGTGGGCCATCGGCAACTCCCTAATGCTTGACCGCGCCTTCTGTCAGGGCGCGTACGAAGTATCGTTGCAGGACGAGGAACAGCACCACGACGGGCACGCTCATCATGAAGCTCGCCGCCATCAGGCCCGGAAAGTCCGTCGTGTTTTCCGAGAAGAAGCGCTGGATGCCGACCGGCAGCGTCAGCTGCTCGTTCTTGGAGAGGAAGGTGTAGGCGTAGATGTACTCGTTCCAGGCGCCTATGAAGGAGTAGATCGCGGTGGCGATGATCCCCGGCGTCGAAAGCGGCATCACGATCATGATAAAGGCCTGGAACCGTGTTGCGCCATCGATGCGCGCCGCCTGCTCGAGCTGCACCGGAATGTTGTCGTAGAAACCCTTGAGTAGCCAGATTGCCAGTGGCAGGCCGAAGGTGAGGTAGGTGAGAACAAGCGAGCCATGCGTGTTCACCAGCCCGATCGCGCGCATCAGGATGAAGAGCGGCACGAGAAAGATCACCGCCGGGAACATGTTGCGCAGCAGCACTGCGAAGAACAGGAAGTTGCGGCCCGGGAAGGTGAAGCGCGAAAACGCGTAGGCCGCGGGGACAGCCACGATCACCGAGAGGATTGTCGTGACGGTCGACACGAACAGGCTGTTCCAGAAGAAGCGCAGGAAGTCCTGGCCGACGCTGTTCTGCGGATCGAGCAGCTTCTGGTAGCTGGCAAGCGTAGGCTCGTCCGGCCACCATTGCGGCGGGAATTGCGTCGCCGCGAAGCCGGACTTGATCGAGGTGATCAGCATCCAGATCATCGGCAGCGCGGTGTAGAGCAGCATGAACAGAAGAAAGATGCGCCCGGCCCACCGCCATCCGTCCAAGCGCATACGGCGACGGGTCTGGCCTCGAGAGGCTGTCTCGGCGATCGTGCTCATGCGCCACCCTCTTTTCGCTCGTTGCCGCTCAGCGCACGGACGTAGAAATAGCCGAGGGTCATCAGGATGAGGAACAGGAGCACCGAATAGGCCGATGCCACACCCCAGCGCTGCCGGCCGAAGGCGAGCTCGTAAATATGGGTTATCCAGATATGCGATGCGTTCGACGGCCCGCCTGCGGTCATGATCCAGGGGATGATGAAGGAATTGAAGTTGGCCACCGCAAGCAGCAGGATCGTCACCACCGAGACGTTGCGCAAGTGCGGAAAGGTGACGTGCCAGAAGCGCTGCCATGCATTGGCCCCGTCGACCTTGGCGGCGCGCAACAACTGGTCGGGAACTGTCTGCAGGCCGGCCATCATCATGATCATGGCAAACGGGAACTCGCGCCAGATATTGACGACGATCAGGGAGGGCAGCACCGTGCTGACGTTGTCGATGAAATTGGGCGGCCGGTCGGTCAATCCGAGGCCGACCAGTACCGCGCCTATGATGCCGAAATCCGAATGGTAGATCCACTTCCAGATATAGGAGGCGGCGACGGCGCTGATCACCCAGGGAATGATCAGGATGGCACGCAGGACGCCGCGACCGATAAAATCTCGATGCAGCGCCAGCGCCGTCGCAAAACCCAGGACAAAGGAGATGAAAGTCGATCCGAATGTCCAGACCAGGGTGTTCCAGGTGACTTTCCAGAACACCTCACTGGTCAGGATGGTGGTGTAGTTGTCGAAGCCGATGAAGGTCTTGTCGCGGAGTTGTAGGCCGGGCGGCGTCTTATAGAACGACAGCTCGATCGTGTAGTAGATCGGATAGGCGATGACGACGAGCATCACGGCGATTGCCGGAAGCACGTATGCGTAGTCGGCGCGATGAGCCCAGATGTTCCGCAATACGCCGGACCTGCCGGGTTGCAATTTTCGGCGAGCCTCGGCCTTGCCGGTCACGATCGTCACTGTGGCGTGCCCTTGTTCTTCGGAACGAACCGGCTGCGCTCTCGGCGCAGCCGGCCAGATCGGAGGTCAGGTCCGGACTAGAGTCCGCCCATCAGGTCTTTGACCTTCTTGGCCGCGTCGTCCGCTGCCTGATCGACGGTCATAGCTCCGGTCAGGGCATTCTGCAGCATGTCCGGGACGATGATGTTCATGATCTCGGGGGACTCCGGCAGCGCCGGGAACGGGATGCCATACGGCAGCATCGAGGTCGTGACATCGAGGAACTTGATATGGTCCAGGCGTTCCTTCATCCATTTGGTCTTGAAGCCGTTGAGATTGCCCGGGTTGGAGCCGGCATAGGCCATTTTCAGCGACCATTCAGGGCTAGCCCACATACAGATCATCGCCTTCGCGGCCGGCTCGTCCACCTTGCCGCCCTCTACATATTCGGGCTTCAGGATGTGAATGTTCGAGCCGCCGAACACGACGGCGCGCTTGCCGTCGGGGCCGGTCGGGATCAGGCCGTAGCGCATGTTGTCGATGACGGTCTGCGCCTTATCCTTGTCGGTCCCGGTCGCCTTTGCCTGGAGGTCGAGCATGACGTTGTAGTCGGATGGGTGGGAGACCATCATGCCCAATTGGCCGGCGACGAACAGAGGCTGGTTGTCGGCCTGCTGGTTGGTAAGTGCAGAGACCGGAACCGACTTGTCGCGGACGTACATGTCATATGAGGCTTGCAGCGCCGCCTTGCTCTGCGGGCTGTCGAGCTCCACCTGCTTGTAGGTCGGGTTCGCGGTGGCCTCGTCGAAGACGCCGCCGCCATAGGCCCACAGCTGCGGCATGAAGCGATAGGGCGTATTGCCGGCATTCTTGCGAGCCACGAGGCCGTAGCCGGCAATGCCGAGCTTGTCGTGGATCTGCTTGGAATATTTGACGACGTCGTCCCAGGTTGCCGGAGCCTTGTCCGGATCGAGGCCCGCACGCTTGAAGATGTCGGCGTTCCAGATGAACGCCATCGTCTCGTTGTTCGTTGGAACGCCGTAGGTCACCCCATCCCAGGTCACCGCCTTCATGGCGCCCGGCCAGAAATCCTCGGTCGAATAGCCAACATCCTCCGGCTTGAGCGGCTGCAGATAGCCCTTCGAGGCGAATTCGGTACCACCCAGGATCTGCAGACGGACCGCCATCGGCGCGGCATTGCCCAGCAGTGCCGTACGGAATTTGTCGAGAAGGTCGTTATAGGTGAGGGCCTGTTCCTCGAGCTGGATGTTCGGATAGGTCTTGCGGAAAGTCTCGAAGAAATCCTTGTAGTACTGGCGCAGGAGGTCGGGATCGCCCTCGAACACGCCCTGATACCAGAAAGTCAGTCGCCCCTTGTAATCGAGCGGGGTGACCTTGGCGCAATCGCCGGCCGTGTCGAAATCCTGTGTTCCGGCGATCGAGCGCACATATTCAGGCGACCATTTGCTCAGGTCGACCGGCGGCGCACCCAGCGCCGATGTGGACATAAGCGATGCCGCCAAAACACCGACGACAGTGCCGCGCAGGACCGCACTGCCGAGCATGATCCTCGTCATAGGTATCCTCCCTGGTTCTCCGCCCTGCGATCGCGAGGATGGCTTTTCAGTACGGTGTATCCTCTCGATCACTTAGTACGTTTTCAGATCACGGATTGCCTGTCAACGCGTCAGATCGTACATTGTTTATGGAAACCGTGCATGATATCGGACTGACTGTGTATTAATTTGGGGAGCCGGCCTTGGCCGAAACAAACGATTTTAAAGCAAAACCACCTCCGGGGATCGACGCTATCGGGGCCTCCAGCGAGGGCGCTTCCCTTTACGAGCTGATAAGGGAAGACATCATCGAGGGACGGCTCGCCGCCAACGAACGGCTTGTTGTCACCGATCTCGCCCGTCGCCACGGCACCTCGACCAATCCCGTGCGCGAGGCCCTGCAGCTGTTGCGGGGCGAGGGATTCGTCATCTTCTCACCCAACCGCGGGGCGCGTGTAAGGCCCATCGATCAGGACTTCGTCCGCGATATCTACGAGATCGGTGTGCTGATCGAGCCGGCCCTGACGCGATGGTTCGTAAATATGGCTACAGGCGAGGACATCGCCGAGCTCGAACGTATCCAGGCGCTGATTGAAGAGAACAATTTCGCCGACACCTTCAGGCACAGTGAACTGGACACCGCCTTTCACACCGTGATGTACCAGCGGCACTATAACCGCCATGCCGCTGAGCTCTGGTGGAAGCATCGCGAAGTGCTGCGGGCGGTGAGCCGGCGCTTCAATTTCACGCTGGCGCGGCGTGCGGCGATCATTCGCGAGCACCGCGAACTCATCGCGCTCATCAAGGCGGGAGAGGCAGACAAGGCAGCCGAACTCATTTCCCGTCATGTCGAGGGTTCCGGCCGGCATGTTCTCGAACAGATGCGTGCGCGCAACGCCGCTCGGGCCGGATAGGACCAGGGGTCAAGTCTGGAACATCGTGGCTGACCATTGCTGACAAAGGTATTGAAATGAAAATCACGAGCGTTCGGCCGTGGCTGGTCAAGTCTGGTGCTTCTTATTGGGGGGAATTCCTGTTCGTCGAGGTGACGACAGACGAGGGGGTGAGTGGCTGGGGAGAGATCACCACCACCACCAAGCTCGCCAACCGCGCGCTGTGCACGATCCTTCGACAGATCGGAGCCGCGGTGACAGGAGAGGACCCGGCGCGCATCGAATACCTCTGGCACAAGATATTCCGCAGCTTCACCTATATGGGCAGCCGTGGCGCCGCGGTCGAATGCGTGAGCGCGATCGATATAGCTCTCTGGGATCTCAGGGGCAAAGTCCTCGGCAAGCCGATCTACGAACTGTTGGGCGGGCCGGTCCGCGATGAAATCGCGCTCTATACCCATCCCAACCAGGCCAAATTCACCAGCAAGGATGCTGTGGTCCGCGAGATCCTGGACATTGTCGAGTCCGGGCACACAGCTCTCAAGTTCGATCCTTTCCCCCACCAGGGTCGCGGTGCCGACGGCGTGTCGCGTGAACAGCGGGACGGCTACCTCGATGGCGGCATGACCCGCAAGGACGAGCGCGAGGCGGCCGAACTCACGGCTCTGATCCGCGAAACGGCAGGCCCCGATGTCGACATCCTTATCGATGCGCATGGCCGCTTCGACGTCCCCACCGCCATTCGCCTCTGTCGCAGCCTCGAGGAAGCCGGCCAGATCGACTGGTTCGAGGAACCTTGCCCGCCCGAGAGCCTTAACGCCCTCAAGCAGGTGCGCGACAAGGTCAGCGCCGCTATCTCGTGGGGCGAGCGCGGCCACACGAAGTGGGATTTCATCCCGGTACTCGAGAACAAGCTCGCCGACTACATCATGCCCGACGTCACCTGGACCGGCGGCATAACCGAACTCAAAAAGATTTCCGCTCTGTGCGAAGCCTACTACATCCCGGTCTCACCCCATGACGCCGCGGGACCGATCAACGTGGTTGCGGGAGCGCAGGTGATGATGACCGTTCCCAATTTCTACAAGCTCGAAACGTCGGAGTGGAATTTGGGCAAGTACGATCATCTTATCGACAGGCCGCTCGACGTTTCGAACGGCAGCCTCAAGCTTTCGTTGAGGCCGGGTCTCGGCATCGAGATGAACCGCGATTACCTGCAAGCCCATGAGATCCAACTGGGCTAGCAACGTCATCGGCAGCATGCGGGGCGACAGGCCCCGCCGACCACAACGAGGATAAGTCATGCCAAAGACGGATGGAGCCGACGAGGCCCTCAACCGGGTCAACACCAACTCGAAGCCGTCCGAGCTTCGCATCACCGACATGCGGGTGGCCGAAATCGTCGGCGCGCCGTTCACCTCGGCGCTGCTCAAGATCTACACCAACCAGGGCATCGTCGGGCTTGGCGAGGTGCGCGATGGCGCAAGCGCCACCTACGCGCTGATGCTGAAGAGCCGGTTGCTTGGCGAGAACCCCTGCGACATCGACCGCTTGTTTCGCCGGATCCAGCAGTTCGGTGGGCATGGCCGGCAGGGTGGCGGCGTCTCGGCGGTCGAAATCGCCCTCTGGGATCTCGCCGGCAAGGCCTATGGCGTCCCCATCTACCAGATGCTTGGGGGACGATTCCGCGACAAGGTGCGTGTCTATTGCGATACCGACGCCGAGAAACCGAGCGGCACCGAAACCGGAAAGCGCCTCAAGCAGCGCATGGACCGGGGCTTCACCTTCCTCAAGATGGACCTGGGCTTGATGCAGATCGCCCATGTCCCGGGCGCCGTGGCCGCGCCTGCCGGCGCGCTCGAAGGGTTTCATGCCAATCCGCGCGGCCGTGGCGGCACGCTCGAGGAGCGCAAGGCCCGCAATCTCGCTTATGACGCGCAGAACGTGCAGCACCCGTTCACGGGCCTGCATTTCACCGAAAAGGGGATCGATCTGCTAGAGCAGTACATCCACGAGGTTCGCGCGGTGATCGGATACGAGATCCCGCTCGCCATCGACCATGTCGGCCACATTTCGCTGCAGGATGGCATACGCCTGTCGCGCCGTATCGAGAAATACGTTCCGGCCTGGCTGGAGGACGTGATCCCCTGGCAATACACCGAGCAGTACCGGCAATTGCAGCAGGCTACCACGGTGCCGATCTGCACGGGCGAGGACATCTACCTCAAGGAAGGCTTCGAGCCGCTGCTCAAGAGCGGCGGCCTCTCGGTCATCCACCCGGATCTGCTCACCAGCGGGGGCATTCTCGAGACCAAGAAGATCGGCGATATGGCGCAGGATCACGGTGTCGCCATGGCGATCCATATGGCCGAAAGTCCGATCGCCGCGATGGCCGCCGCGCATGTCGCCACCGCGACCGAGAACTTCATGGCGCTCGAATACCACTCCGCCGATGTCGACTGGTGGGACGATATCGTCACCGGCCTGCCCAAGCCGCTCGTCAAGGACGGCTTCATCACCGTGCCCGACAAGCCGGGGCTGGGCATAGACGATGTGGTCGACGAGGTGATCAGCCAGCATCTGCAGCCCGGTGTCACGGGGATATGGCAATCCACCGAGCATTGGGACAATGAATATAGCTGGGACCGGACCTGGAGTTAGCCCAGACCCCTTATCCTCATTCCCCCTAGGCTCACAGGGCCAACGACCGACCATTGGTGTCGACCTCTCCCAAGGGAGAGGCGAAGAAAGAAACGGACGAAACCATGATCTACGAACTGCGTATCTATGACTGCCTGCCGGGCAGGCTGCCGGCTTTGCTCAAGCGCTTTTCCGACCAAACGCTGGCCATCTGGGAGAGGCATGGCATCCGCCAAGCCGGGTTTTTCACCACGGCGATCGGCGAAAACAGCAATCGCCTCACCTATTTCCTCGCCTGGGAATCGCTGGCCGAGCGTGAGGCGAAATGGGCGGCTTTCGTCACCGATCCGGCATGGCACAGGGCCCGGGACGAGTCTGAGCGCGACGGGCAGATCGTTGCCAATATCAGCAGCCAGATGCTCACGCCGACAGCTTTCTCGTCTGTGAAATAGGACTGCGCCATGAAGATCACCGACCTTCGCTGTGCCGTTATCGGCAAGCATCCCATCGTTCGCGTCGTAACCGACGAGGGCCTCTATGGACTGGGAGAAGTCGAGTTCACCAAGACCTATCTCAAGCCTTGGGTGCTGCATTTCCGCGAAGCGCTGATCGGTGAGGATCCGACCGACGTCGAGCGGGTCATGTTGAAGATCCGCCAGCGCGGCTCGTTCAAGCCTTATGGCGCGGCGGTCAGTGCTATCGAGCATGCGCTTTGGGACATTGCCGGCAAGGCCGCGGGCGTGCCGGCATACAAACTGCTCGGCGGCAAGGTGCGCGACAAGGTGCGCGTCTATAACGGCTCGATCCGCCAGAAACGCACGGGCGACCGGCCGGAGGACTACGCCGCCGACGTAAAATGGATGATGGAGCAGCCGCAGAACTTCTTCATGGTCAAGCAGGGAATCTCGTTCCATTCCAACATGAAGGACACCGTCGAGGACTTCCATTACGGTGTGACGCAAAAGAAGGCCGGCTATCACGGTGCCATGGATCAGGGCATGATCAGTGAGCGCGGTTTCAACCACATGCTCGACTGCGTGATCGCGATGAAGGAAGTGCTGGGGGGCAAGGTCAGCCTGGCGCTCGACTGCGGCCCGGGCTGGATGCTGCCCGACGCGATCAAGTTCGCCCGCGCGGTCGAGAAGTACAATTTGATGTGGCTCGAGGACATGCTGACCGGCGATTACGTGCCGTGGGTCAATCCGCAAGCCTATCGGGAACTGACCACCTCGACCTCGACGCCGATTCATACCGGCGAGCAGATTTACCTCAGGCACAATTTCAAGGAACTGATCGAGACCCAGGCCGTGCGCGTCATCGGCCCGGATCCTGCCGACATCGGCGGCATTGCCGAGCTCAAATGGGTCGCCGAGCACGCCTATATGCACTCGATCCTGATGGCGCCGCACGGCACCGCGAACGGCCTGCTCGGCCTCGGCGCGCTGGTCAATGTCTGTGCCACCTTGCCCGCCAACTACGTGGCGTTCGAATATCCCAGCGCCTCGGACCCCTGGTGGAACGACATCATCATCGGCCTGCCCAAACAGATCGTGAAGGACAGCATGGTCGACCTGCTGGAAGCACCCGGGCTGGGCCTCGATATCGACGCCGAAGGCGCGAGGAAGTATTTGCTGGCCGAGGATGCCGGCTTCTTCGATTGATTGGTAGGGCGGCCCTCGATCTCATCGACCGAGGGCTTGCTTCAAAGAAGCGTGGATGCACATCTTGCCGCAACGCAAATCGGCGCATTGTTGAAATGCGCCGATCGAGTCTAGGGATGGCGGATCTCGGTCCCGAGAACCTTCAGACACTCGCGAATAAAGGCGGCTAACGCTGTCCAACCCTTGGCCGACACCATGGTTCCGTCGACATAGGCCTCCGTCGGCGAGAGGTCGATGTAAGTGCCGCCGGCCAACGTCACTTCCGGTTCGCAGGCGGCGAGCGCGCCAACCTTCTTGCCGCGCACGACGCCGTCCACGGCAATCAGGATCTGAACCCCATGGCAGATCGTGAAAATCGGCTTCTGGGTATCGTGGAAGTGGCGCACCATGGCTTGCACCCGTTTGTCGGTGCGGATGTATTCCGGGCCGCGGCCGCCAGCGCAATATACGGCGTGGTATTGATCGAGCTGCTTTTCCGCCTCGGCGAACGTCTTGTTGATCACCTGAAAATGGCCGAGCTTTTCTGTGTAGGTCTGGTCGCCTTCGAAGTCGTGCAGGGAGGTCTTGATGAGGTCTCCGGCCTTCTTGTCCGGGCAGACCACGTGGACGGTGTGGCCGACGGCTTCCATCGCCTGCTGGTATACGAAGATCTCGTACTCCTCGGTGAACTCGCCGGTGAGCATCAATATTTTCTTGCCTGACATAGTCGGTTCCTCCGTCGTGTGAAAAGAGCGGGGCGAACCATGCTGCGCCCGCATTGGCTTTGTCCGTCCTCAGAATGGCGAGTTGGGGGCGTGGTATTCCTCAGTGTTGTGTTTGGCGGTCAGCGGCGCGGACATCGGTTTCGCCTCAATCGAAGGCCGGCAGCAGGCGATCGCGCGAGTGCTCGATGTGGGCGCGCATTGCTTTCGCGGCGGCATCGGGATCGGCTGAGCCGAACGCGGCGAGGATCGCCTCATGCTCGTCCAGCGCCTCCTCGGTGACGCGGGAGTGGTACATCAGGCGGAATATGTGGAAGTGGGTGTGTTGATGACCCAGCGTCTCGCGAATGAGCTCGTTTTCGGCATATTCCATGATCTTGTCGTGGAAAATCGCGTCTTGCCGGGCGAAGTTTGAATAACGCAGGCGCTCGTCCTTGCCTTCGCGGCGCGACATCACGCCTGCCGCCTCAAGCAGTGTGCCGAGTTTGGCCTCGTCCATCGCGGCGGCGGCCTTCGCCGCGCCGTGCGGTTCGAGCAGGAGACGCATTTCGTACAATTCGTCGAAACGGCGCCGGGTGATCTGCTGTGCGGCGCGGTATCCGATCAGATGCGTTTTCAGAACCAGGCCTTCGCCTTCCAGGCGCCCGAGCGCCTCGCGGATCGGCGTATGGGAAACGTCGAATTCCTTGACCAGATTGTCGACGGTGATGCGTGAACCGGGCGCGATCTTCAGCGACATCAGCTGCGCGAAGATGGCCTCGTAAACGTCCTCGGCCAGGCTGCTCGCGCGCTGGATGCGGCCCGCTCCCGTGGGCGTCTCACCATTATTGCTCAAACTGACAGGTTGCATCTTTCGCCTCTCGACAGGGGAGACTGCTAACACGAGGGTTTGACCGATGCAATACTATATCCTATACGATTTTATCGGCGCCGTTCAGTTCAGGACCCCTACGGTGCGGATTTTGCAATGCGAGTTTCTCCGACACCCTCAAGGATGCAGCCTGTCATGAGCCTTCTCACAGCCCTCCGGCTCCCACGCGAAATTCTATTCGGAAAGGGGCAACGTCATGCGCTGCCGGCCGTGGCCTGTCGCCATGGCCGACGCGCCCTGGTCTGCACCGACGAGCGTTTCGCCGGCACGGCGGTGTTTGCCGAAATCATGGAATCCTTGCAGTCAGCGT
>NZ_RZSJ01000109.1:0-13469 GCF_003998025.1 Mesorhizobium sp. M8A.F.Ca.ET.021.01.1.1 | reverse complement strand
CTCGGCATGTCCAGCGCGCCGACATCGCCGGTGAAGACGGCGGCGCGCAGATTGGTGCCGCCGAGATCGATGGCCAGAACCCGCGTCATCGGCCGGGCCCCTTGCCGAACGGCGGCGCGAACAGGCCGCTGCCGGCATTCCACGAATGCGACGCCGCCGCGAAGGCTTGTGCGTAACGCGTACCGCGCAGGCAGCCGCGCAACCGGTAGAGCGCGCTGTAGTAATCGACATAGGGAAAGCTGCTCAGGCCCCGCGCCAACTCGTACTCCTTGACCGCCTCGCTCCAGGCCTCGAAGCCGTCGCTGACATCGACGAGATGTTCGGGCCGAAAACCGTCATCATCCTCCCAGTTCTCGCCGAACAGGAGCAGTTGCGGCGTGTGCGCCGGGTTGTCGCTGGCTACCGTCGGCAGGGCGGCGTAGAAGATGCCGGTTTGCGTCAGATGCGCGGCGGCGCGATGGTCCTTGTGCCAGCTGCCGTGCCAATGAGTGATGACGATCTCGGGTTTGAGTTCGCGAATGATGTCGCATACCTCGAGCGCCGTCTCGTCGTCCGACGGCAGGAAGGCGTCGCGCAGGCCGAGGCTGCGCACCTTGACACCAAGCCGCTCGGCGGCCCTGCCCGCTTCCTCTTCCTTCTGCACGCAATAATGCGCGGGGATGAGGCAGGGATGCCCCTGCTCGCCCATGGTCAGGTGCAGGAAGGTCACCGAAGCGCCGCGTTTAACGGCGGCGGCGGCCAGCGGCCCAGCGATCACCTCGGCATCGAAGGCGTGCGCGCCGACGACCAGGATGGAGCTTGCGGCGTAGATCCTGTCTTCGATCATTTCATGCCTCCCCCGGCGCCGACGCCTTCGCGAATCTGGCGGGCGAGCAGACAATACATGATCAGGATGGGCGCCATGGAGATCGCCAGCGAGGCGAAGACCAGGCCCCAGTCGGTGCGGAACTGGCCGACGAAGACGCTGATCGCCAGCGGCACGGTCTTGTAGCGGTCGTCGAAGATGAAGATCAGCGGGAAGAAGAAGTCGTTCCACACAGCGATCGCCGTGAAGATGGCGACGATCGACACCGCCGGCTTCACCATCGGCAGGATAATCTGGAACAGGATGCGGACCTCGCCGGCGCCATCCATGCGCGCCGCCTCGTCGAGTTCGGAGGGCAACACGCGCATGAAGTTGGCGAAGATGAAGACGGCGAAGGGAATGCGGATCGCCGAATAGACGAGGATCAGCCCGGTCAGCGAATCGAGCAGGCCGAGCTTGCGCATCAAGGTGAACAGTTCGACCGAGGCCAGCCTGATCGGCAGCATGATGCCCGACAGGAACAGGCCGAGCATGATGGCATTCCAGCCGAGCCGGTAGCGGCTGAGCGGATAGGCGGCCATCGCCGAGACGACGATGGTGAGAATGACCGCGCCGCCGGTGACGATCAGGCTGTTGATGAAATTGTGGCCGAGATCGGCGCGCGTCCACGCCCGGACGAAATTGTCGAAGGCCCAGCTTTGCGGCAGGCCGAGCCGATTGTCATAGATCTCGGCGGTCGTCTTGAAGCAGGAGACGACGAGGATGTAGAGCGGCAGCAGAACCGCGGCCGTCCAGCAGACCAGCACCGTCCAGCCGGGCAGCCGCGCCAGTCTCGGCGAGAAGGTCCTGTGCGGGATCGCCAGCGCGCTCACAACTGCACCGTGCGGCGATCGAAGAAGCGCAGCATCAGAAGCGTGCCGATGCTGAGGATCAGGAACAGTACGGTGCCCAAGGCCAGCGCCAGCCCGATATCCGTGATGCCGACAGCGCCCTCGGCGCCAAAGGCCAGCCGGTAGAAATAGGTCACCAGCGTGTCGGTCGCGTAGCTCGGATTGCCCTGCACGCCCTGCATGACATAGACGATGTCGAACTGGTTGAAGGTGTTGATAAACGACAGCGTCGTCAGCGTGCCGAGCGCCGGCATCAAAAGCGGCAGCGCGATCGAAAACAGCATGCGTGCATTGCCGGCGCCGTCGAGCTTGGCCGCCTCGAAGATCTGGCCGGAAATCTGCCGCAGGCCGGCCGTGTAGATCAGCACCGGCAAGCCCATCCAGTTCCAGACGTCGACGGCGATCAGCATTCCGAGGGCCGTGTGGCTGTTGCCGAGCACGGTGAGGCTGCCCTCATGCAGGCCAAGCCCGTTCAGCGCCCATTCGACTACGCCGCCGGGCGCCAGGAGCAGCCGCCACAGCGCACCGACGATGACCGGGCTCAGCACCGCCGGAAAGAAAAACACCGACTGGAAGAAGGCCGCGCCCCTGTCGCGCAGGAACAGCAGCCAGGCGAACAAAAGACCGATGCCGTTCTGGAAGACCATGATGCCGAAGAACCAGGCGGTGTTGTGCCAGAGCGCGCCGTAGAGCCGCGCGCCGCTCGGGAAGACGAACAGCCGCGAGAAATTCGACAAACCGGCAAACTCGACCATGCGCAGCCCCTTCCAGATGAAGAAGCTGCCCCACAGCGACATCGCCAGGGGATAGAGGACGAAGAGCGCATAGACGGCCAGCGCCGGCAGGATGAAAAGCACGGCCATGCGCTGCTGCGTGCGTTTCAGGCTGCTTGTACGGTGAAGGTTGGCCATACGTTCTGTCCGGCGAGAGGCCGGCCGCGATGCGACCGGCCCGGCTCCTCACTGCTTCGGCTTGAACCAGGTGGCGACGGCGGCCTGAATATCGGCGGCCAGCTTCTCGGGTGCGATGTTGCCTTCGACCATGTCGATGATCTCCGACTGCAAGACCGAGGAGGCCGTCGGCGACTGCCAGCGAAAGCCGACCAGCGTCAGATAGGGTGTCGAGTTCTTCGACATTTCCATCATCTGCGCCAGCACAGGATCCTTCACCGTCACATCGGTGCGGGCCGGAGGCCAGCCGAGCTCGTCTGCGAACAGCTGGGCGAATTCGGCCGAGGCCATGAAGCCAAGCACCTTGGTGGCGGCCTCCTTGTTCTGACTCTCGGAGACGAGACCGTAGGAGCCGTCCGAGAAGGCCGAGGTATAGAGCTTGGTCCCGGCATCGTCGGCCGGGAATGGGAAGATGGAGAATTTCAGCTTCGGATTCTGCGCCTTGAAACTGCCGTTCTCAAAGGACCCGCCGAGGAACATCGCCGCCTTGCCGCCGATGAACTGCTGCGTGGCCGTGGTGTAGTCGATGCCGGCGAAGCCGTCGGGGAAATAGGGCTTCAGCTCGGCGAAGCGCTTCAGTGCCGCGACATAGCGGGGGTCCTCGAAGGTCGCCTTGCCGGTCATCATCTCGTCGTAGAAGCCGGGGCCGTAGACGGTCGGGCCGATGACGCCGACGCCGATCTCCAGTTCCCAGGCGGAGCCATTGGCGCCGCCGGTGGCGATCGGGGTGATGCCGGCCGCCTTCAGCTTCTCGCAGGCGGCGACGAAATCCTTGTAGGTCTTGGGGATCTCGATGCCTTGCGCGGCAAAGATATCCTGGTTGTAGAACACCCCCATCATCGGCACCGAATAAGGCACGCCGTAGACCTTGCCGTCGGTGCGGCCGCGCGCGCCACCAAGGGCTGCGTCCGGCATGTTCTTCAATTCCGGCACGCTGTCGTCGAGCACGTCGAGATAGCCGGCATCGACGAAGGGCTGCAACTCGCCATAGGCCTTGAGCTGGGCGATATCAGGCCCGCGGCCGCCGCGCAGCGCCGTGCTCAGCCGGTTCTGGTAGTCGGCATCCGGGGTGAACTGGATGTTGACCTTGATGCCGGGGTTCTTGGCCTCGAAGGCGTCGAAGATGCGGCGCATCGCCGCCTCGTCCTCGGTGCGCCAGCTCCACAATGTCACCGTGCTGTCGGCCCTGGCCGGCAGGGTCGTGAAGATGCCCGCGCAGGCGGCGGCAAGGCCGCCGATCAGCCCTAGCGCGGCGCGCCGGTGAATTGAAAGCATGCTCATTGCCAGTTCTCCCGTTTTTCTCTGTCCTTGGCGTCCCGCGACACTTCGATGCCGCGCGAGAGTCATTCGCTCGGCCTAAGTCATTATAACGACATAGCGTTGTTAGCAAGAGGTGTCATTTTCCCTCAGAACGGCATCGTCGAATGATCTGATTCAATCAATTCTAATAACTTATTGTTTTTGAATAACTAAATATCTCACTGTGGTGGCCATGGAAAGATGGTGCCAGTTTCTGCATGCAGCTTTTTCGCAAACGGGCCTTGCGCGATCGCTTCATGTTGTCATAACGTCATCGTGATCGCTATGCTCAAGTGGAGGATGAGGGATGTCGTTTGCCTGGACGTCGAAACTGGCACTGGCCGCGGGTCTTGCCATCCTGCCCGCCAGCGGCTGGGCGCAATCGGTCAACATCTCCTACCTGACGCACTGGTCGCCCGAGACGGTGGCGCTGCTGGAAGCGGCGGCCAAGGATTACGCCAAGACCAATCCCGACATCAGCGTCACCGTGCGCGCCGTTCCTTTCGGCGATCTCCTGACCACGCTTCGCTCCCAAGGCGGCGGTGCGGACGGTCCGACAATCGGTGGCATCTACGATCTCTGGCTGCCGGAACTCGCCCGCGACAAGCTCGTCGCTCCTGCCCCCGATGCGGTGGCGAGCGAGGTCAAGGGCGCCTGGCCGGCGGGCGTCGTCAGCGCCGCTTCGGTCGGCGACAAGCTCTACGGCATACCTAACGAGATCGACGTCTACGCGCTCAACTACAACAAGGCGCTGTTCAAGCAGGCCGGCATCGCCGCTCCGCCAAAGACGTGGGACGAGTTCAAGGACGCGGCGCGGAAACTGACCAACAAGGACGCCGGCCAACAGGGTTTTGGCATGATCAATTCATGGGCCGCGGGCGTCGTCCATCCCTTCGCGTCACTGCTGGTTTCCAATGGCGGCGAGTTGGTTAGGGAGGGCAAGCCGGTGCTGGACAGCAAGCAGGCCGGCGAGACGTTCCAGCTTTATGAAGACCTCATCAAGTCCGGCGCCAGCGTGCCGGCCATGGCGACCGCCGACGCCAACACGACCGGCCCGTTCCTCGACAATTTCGTCTCCGGCAAGACCGGCATGATCATCATGGCCAACTGGTGGGAGAGTGCGCTGAAGACCGGCATGCGCGACAGGTTCACCGACATCGCCACGGCCCCCATCCCCGTCGGCCCGAGCGGCGACAAGCCGCATGCGATCTCCTATTCCTGGATGACCGTGGTCAACGCCAATGCGGGCCAGGCCGAGCAGAAGGCGGCATGGGATTTCCTGGCCTGGCTCAACAATCCGAAGTCCGGCAAGAACGGCGCGTCGGCCATGTCCGACATCCTGATGTCGATGGGCATCCTGCCGTCGCGCACCTCCGACATCGAGGCGCACAAGGACAAGCTCGGCTCGGAATTCCTGTCCGGCTATGTCAGCGTGCTCGCCGGCGCAAAGCCCTTCCCGGTGGTGCCCGGCGGACAGGAATTCTCGGAATCCCTGCAGCAGACGATCGAGGCGTTGCAGTATGGCCAGGTCTCGGCCAAGGATGCGCAGGCGACGGCGCAGGCCGACGCCACCTCGATCCTGGAGCGCGCCGCCAAATAATGATCAGACCGTAATGATCCAGAGGTACCGTGCCTCGGCGGGCATCATGCTTATGCCCGCCGTGACGCTGATCGGCATCTTCATCCTGCTGCCGATGCTGCTCACCGTCTGGCTGTCCTTCCAGGACTGGTCGACGCAGACACCGTTTTCCAGCGCCAGCTTCATCGGCCTTGACAATTTCCGCGAGATCTTCGGGCCGACCTCGGTCGGGCGCGACTTCAAGGGCGCGCTGACCAACACCGCCATTTATACCGCACTGTCCGTCGTCCTGATCCTGCCGCTGTCGGTGGCTTTCGGCCTGATGGTTTACCAGCACGATGTCGCCGGCGGCACGGCGCTGAGGACGGTGCTGTTCTCCACCTATATGGTGCCGATGATCGCGGTGGCGCTGGTCTGGTCGAAACTCTATTCGCCGAGCGAGGGGCCGCTCAACCAGATGCTCGGCCTGATCGGCGTCGGACCGCAGCCCTTCTTGTCGTCGCCGCGCTCGGCGCTGATCTCGATCGTCTTCCTCAACGTCTGGCAGCAGGTCGGCTATTTCACCGTGCTGGCAATCGCAGGGCTAACGCAGATTCCGGGCAGCCTCTACGAGGCGGCGAAGCTCGACGGCGCCAACCGATTCGAGCAGTTCCGCTTCATCACCTTGCCGCTGATGCGGCGCACGCTTTTGTTCAGCGCCGTCATCGCCATCATCAACGCAGTGCAAGTGTTCGAGCCGGTGGCGCTGATCACACAGGGCGGGCCGGTTGGCTCGACCAATGTCTTGACCTATCACATCCGCCGTGTCGGCATCGAACGCGCGCAGGGCGGACTGGGCTCGGCCATGGCTGTCATGCTGATGCTGTCGCTGATCGTCGTTGTCTGTGCGCTCTTCGCACTCGCCAACCGGAAGAACCAGGAATGAGCGCGGGATCGTCGAGCTGGCTTCCGCGCGGACGCCCCTCCGGCCGCAAGGCGCTGCTGGCGACGCTGATGCTGCTGGCCGCCGTCGCATCCGCCTTCCCGCTGGTGTGGATGGTGCTGTCGAGCCTGAAAACGCCGGCCGAGAGCATGCAGGTGCCACCGGTCTGGATACCGCATGCGCCGAGCCTCGAGTCCTATGAAAAGGTTTCGGGTGTGGTCAATGTCGGCCGCTCCATGTGGAACTCGCTGGTGATCGCCTCGATCACAACGGCCGGCGTGCTGGTCACCAGCATGATGGCCGGCTACGCCTTCGCCAAATACCACTTCCCCGGCCGCTCGCTTTTGTTTTCCGTGCTGATCGCCACCATGTTCCTGCCGCCGATCGTGACGCTGATCCCGCTCTATCGTCTTGTCGGCTCGATCGGCCTCAATGCCAGCCTTGCCGGCATCATCGTGCCCAACCTCGCCAATGCCTTCGGCATTTTCCTGATGCGCCAGTTCATCGCCGGGGTGCCCGACGACCTGGTCGACGCCGCGCGCATGGACGGTGCCTCGGAACTTTTGATCCTGTTCAAGATCGTGGCGCCGAGCGTGGCGCCCGCGATCGCCGCACTGGCGCTGTTCGCCTTCGTCTATCACTGGAACAGCTATCTGTGGCCGCTGACGGTGCTGCAGGGCAACGCCGACGCCTATCCGATCGTCATCAGCCTCAGCCGGCTGTTGAGCTACAACAGGGGCGCGGTCAACACCGGACTGGTGATGGCCGGCGCGACGCTGGCCGTGCTGCCGCCTCTCATCCTGTTCGTCTTCCTGCAGCGCTTCTTCGTCGATTCCATCGTCGGCTCGGCGATCAAGGGGTAGCCAAGGCATGATCCCGAAAAGTGGATAGCCGGTTTTCGAATAAGATCATGCTCAAACAGAGATAGAGCCCCATCCCGATCCATCGGGATGGAACAGGCTCTAATAAGGCAGGCCGACATAGTTTTCCGCCAACGCCGTCGACGCTGCGCGCGAGTGCACGAGATAGTCGAGTTCGGCCTCCTGGATGCGCTGGCCGAAGTCGCCGGTATCGGGAAAGCGATGCAGCATGGTCGTCATCCACCAGGAAAAGCGCACCGCCTTCCACACCCGCGCCAATGCCTTTTGCGAATAGGCGTCGATGCCGGCCATGGATTTCTCGCGGTAGAAGTCGCGCAAACCGGCAAAGAGATAGCGCACGTCGCTGGCGGCGAGGTTGAGACCCTTGGCGCCGGTCGGCGGCACGATGTGGGCGGCATCGCCGACCAGGAACAGCCGGCCGAAGCGCATGGGTTCGGCGACGAAGGAGCGCAGCGGTGCGATCGACTTTTCGAAGGACGGTCCGGTGGTGACGCCTGCTGCCGTCCGCTCCGGCAAGCGGCGGCGCAGCTCGTCCCAGAAGCGGTCGTCGGACCATGCCTCGACCCTGTCGTCCTGAGGGCACTGCACATAGTAGCGGCTGCGGTGCGTCGACCGCATCGAGCACAGCGCGAAGCCTCGCTCATGATTGGCATAGACCAGTTCATGATCGGCCGGCGGCACTTCCGCCAGCACGCCCAGCCAGCCGAACGGATATTGCCGCTCGAAGGTTTTCAGCGCCCGCGCTGGTGCCGATTTGCGGGAGACACCGTGATAGCCGTCACAGCCGGCGATAAAGTCGCAGTCGATGCGATGGCTGACGCCATCCCTCTCATAGGTGACGAAAGGCGCGGCACCGTCGAAATCGTGCAGCGCGACATCGGCTGCTTCATAGACGGTGACCAGTCCCGCCGCTTCGCGCTTGTCCATCAAATCATGTGTCACCTCGGTCTGGCCATAGACGGTGACATGCTTGCCACCGGTGAGTGCAGTGAGATCGATGCGGTGCAGCCGTCCGTCGAAAGCAAGCGAGATGCCGGAGTGCGGAAGGCCTTCGGCATGCAGCCTTTCAGCAGCACCAGCCTCCCCAAGCAGGTCGACCGTGCCCTGTTCGAGCACGCCGGCCCGCACGCGGCCAAGCACGTGCTCGCGGCTCGACCGCTCGAGGATGACGGTCTCGATGCCGATAGTGGCGAGCAACTGGCCGAGCAGCAGGCCGGACGGTCCCGAGCCGACGATGACGACCTGGGTGCGCATCAGTGGCCGAGGCTTTCGACCTGCGCGGCCAGTTCGGCGGCAAGGCGCAGGGATGCGGCCGTCGCGACGACCATCTGCGGCAGCAGCAGCCATTCCAGCGTCCAGGCGGAACCCGAACGCTCCTGCTCATGCACCAGCGCCTGATGCATGCCGGAAAGTTGCGTGGCGTTGAAACGAGCAAGCGCCACCAATGCTTCGGCCTTCACCGGGTTCTGCTTGTGCGGCATCGCCGACGAGCCGCCACCGCCCGATAGCTCGATGTCGGTGCCGCCTTGCGCCAGCAGCGCGATGTCCTGGCCGAACTTGCCGAGACTTCCCGTTATCAGCGACATCAGGCCGGCCAAGTCAGCGAGCGCATCGCGCTGGCTCTGCCATTGCGAGGCATCGCCGAGGCCGAGCCTGGCGGCAAGTGCGGCGCGCACCGCCAGCCCCTTGTCGCCAAGCTTTTCCAGAGTGCCGGCGGCGCCGCCGAACTGGAGGACGAGCAGGCGCGTCGACTGTTGCGACAGCCTCTCCTGGTGCCGCTGCAGTGGCGCCCGCCACGCCGTCACGCGATCCGCCACGGTGATCGGGATCGCCGGCTGCATGCGGGTCACCCCGGTCAGCGCCCTACCCCCGAAGCGCTCCTCCAGGGACGCGAGCCTTATGATTGTCTCGGTCAGCAGCAGGCCGAGATGCTCGACGACGGATTTCAGCCGGAGCACAAGGCTGGTGTCGATGACGTCCTGGCTGGTGGCGCCGAAATGGACCGAACCGCCATGCGGTTCGCCGACGGCCAGTTTGATCTGGCGCACCAGCTCCGGGACCACGACGCCATCCTTGGTGACCCCAGCGCGCAGCTTGCCGGTATCCGGCCGGAACGAGGCAATCGCCTTGACGATCGCCGCCGCGGCCTCCCTGGGGATGATGCCGCGGTCGGCCTCGGCTTCGGCCAAGGCACGTTCGAAATCCAGCATCGCGGCAATGTCGGCTTCCACCGAAAAATGCCGCGCCGCCTCCTCGTCGCCGAGCAGGCCCGAAAGCAGCGGATGGTCGAAGGGCGATACGGTCATGTCCTGCTCCGTCCATCAACTGTCGAAGAAGACGGTTTCCTTGTCCCCCTGGAGATGGATATCGAAGATATAGGCGTCGCCCTGGCGCTCGGCGATCAGCGTCGACACGCGAACGCGGTGCTCGATACGCGCCAGGATCGGATCCTCGCCATTGGCTTCTTCCTCGTCGGAAAAATAGAGCCGTGTATGCAGACCGAGGTTGATGCCGCGCGCGACGATCCAGAGCGTGATGTGTGGCGCCATCAGGCGACCGTCGCGGAACGGCACGCGGCCGGGCTTGATGGTCTCGAACGAGCAGAGCCCGGTTTCCATGTCGGTCGGGCAACGGCCCCAGCCGAAGAAGTTCGGATCGGCGGCACCGCGCATCTCCGCGGACGAATTGTAGAGCCCGTCGGCATCCGCCTGCCAGATCTCGATCAGCGCGTCCTTCAACGGCGTGCCGGTGCCGTCGAGCACGCGAATGCGCAACTCGATGCGCTCGCCCTTGGTCCGCTCATTGACCATGGCCGAGCCAAGATCGTCCTCATAGACGCCGCCGATGCCGCAGAAATTCGGCGTCAGCCCGATGTGGACATAGGGTCCGGCGGTCTGCGAAGGGCTCTCTTTCGGCCGGTCGAGCGACTGCGCCATCAATTGCCCTCCGGTCTGTTTTCGAACAGCGTCGAGCGGCGCCCGCGCAGCACGATATCGAATTTGTAGGCAAGCGCGTCCATCGGGATTGTCGATTGCATGTCGAGCGCGGCAATCAGCGCTTCGACGGCCGCCTTGTCGCGAATGCCGCCGACGATCGGACAGCGCCAGATCAGCGGATCGCCCTCGAAATACATCTGCGTGATCAGCCGCTGCGCGAAGCCGTGGCCGAAAACCGAAAAATGGATGTGCGCCGGCCGCCAGTCGTTCGGGCCGTTCGGCCAGGGATAAGGACCGGGCCTGACAGTGCGAAAGGCATAGGCGCCGTCCTCGCCGGTGAGGGTGCGGCCGCATCCGCCGAAATTCGGATCGAGCGGCGCCAGATAGCCGTCCTTCTTATGGCGATAGCGGCCGCCGGCATTGGCCTGCCAGAATTCGAGCAGCGCACCAGGAACGCCAACGCCGCGCTCGTCGAGCACCCGCCCATGGACGATGATGCGCTCGCCGATGGCGCTCTCGCCCGGCCTGGCGAAATTGTGGATCAGGTCGTTGTCGCGTTCACGGATCATGGCATGGCCAAACACCGGGCCGGTCAGTTCCGACAGCGTGTTGTCGAATGACAGCAATGCCTTCTGTGGAGAACGCAGCACAGAACTCTTGTAACTCGGCGTGAACGCCGGCGGGTGCCATTGGCGGTCGCGCTGGAAGAAGGCGCCGGTTTCCGGCGTCTGGTTGGAGCCGGGCTCAGCCATGGGCAGCCTTGTCTGCGTCCATTTCCGCAAACACCTCCTTGGCAATCCTGAAGGCGCGGTTGGCCGCCGGCACGCCGGCATAGATCGCGACATGCAGGAAGGCCTCGCAAATATCCTCGCGCGTCGCACCGGTGTTGGCGGTGGCGCGCACATGCAAGGCGACCTCTTCATCATGGCCGAGTGCGGCCAGCAGCGCCAGCGTGACGATCGAGCGTTCGCGCTTGCTGAAGCCTGGTCTGGCCCACACCGTTCCCCAGGCAGCCTCGGTGATCAGTTCCTGGAAAGGCTGGTCGAAATCGGTGGCAGCGACCTCGGCCCGGTCGACATGCGGATCGCCGAGCACGGCGCGCCGCACCGCAAGGCCGGTGCGATATCTGGTCGCGTTGCCGGGGACTTCATCCATGAGTTTGTGCTCCAGGGGCAAGCGATGCGATGAAATCGCGGATCAGCGCGGTGAGCGCCTCGGGTTGTTCGACGCAGGGAATGTGCCCGGCGTCGCGGATGATCTCGAAACGCGAACCGGGGATAAGAGCCGCCAGCGAGCGGACAAGATCGGGAGGTGTCGAGCCATCCTGGTCGCCGGCGATACAGAGCGTCGGCACGGCGATGCGGCATGCCACGTCGGTGAAATCCGCGTCGCGAACCGCCACGCAAGTCCCGATATAGCCGGCAGGCGATTGCCGGGTCATCATGTTCCAATAGCCGTCAAGCTCGGCCATCCGCGCGGTATGGAAGGTCGGAGTGAACCACACTTTGAGCACGCCATCCGCAACGGCCTGGATGCCCTTGCTTTCGACCGTCGCAATGCGTGTGTTCCAGCTGTCCGTCGTACCGATCTTGTGGGCCGTGTCACACAGGATCATGGCCTCGACGATTTCGGGCCGCCTGGCATATAGCCCTTGCGCGATCATGCCACCGACCGACAGGCCGCACAGCACGACCTTCTCCAACCCGAAATGATCGATGAGCGCCGAGAGATCGTCGACATGATCGTCGATCGACCTGATGTCACCGATGTCGGACAGTCCGTGGCCGCGCTTGTCGTAGACCAGCAAGGGCATTTCCCCCTCAAGCGCCGAGACAGTTTCGTCCCAGATGCGAAAGTCGGTGCCCAGCGAATTGATGAACACCACCGGTGGCGTCCTGCCGTTCGCCTCGACATATCGGTGATGCAGCGTGATGCCGCCAAGGGTGACGAATGGCACGATTTCAATCCTCCATCTCCACATTGCACAAGGCGTTTGGTTCGGTAAAATGATATTTTGCGCCGTTTCATTAACTCAGGGGTTATCAAATTCATGTCCGAGAGCCGCATCCGGTTCCGTCACCTGCAGGCATTCCTGGAAGTCGCGCGACAAGGCAGCGTGGCCCGCGCCGCCGATTTTCTGCATGTCAGCGCGCCGGCGGTGACCAAGACGCTGCGTGAACTGGAAGACGCGCTGGGTGTCGCCGTCGTCGAGCGTGACGGGCGCGGCATCCGCGTCACGAGGCTTGGCGAGATCTTCCTCGGCCATGCCGGTTCGGCGATTACGGCTCTCAAGCGCGGTGTCGATTCCGTCCGCCAGGACGGCGCCGTCAATCGCCATCCGATCCGCATCGGCGCGCTGCCGACCGTGTCGGCGAAGGTCATGCCGCGAGCCATGAGCCTGTTCCTGCGGGAAAATACCGGCGCCGCGCTCAAGATCGTCACAGGCGAAAACGCCGTTCTGCTCGAACAGTTGCGCACCGGCGCGCTCGACCTCGTCGTCGGACGGCTGGCGGCGCCCGAGAACATGACCGGCTTTTTCTTCGAACATCTCTACTCCGAACAAGTGCTGTTCGTGGTGCGGGCCGGACATCCGCTACTGGAGCCGGGGGCCGACATCTTCGCCAGCCTCGACGAATTTCCGGTGCTGATGCCGACCCGGGAATCCGTCATCCGGCCCTTTGTCGATCGCCTGTTCATAACCAACGGCATGACCGCGCCGGCCACCGAGATCGAGACGGTCTCGGATTCGTTCGGCCGCGCCTTCATGCGGCAGAGCAATGCGGTGTGGATCATTTCGGCCGGCGTGGTCGCCAACGAGATCGCCAACGGCGCCTTCGTCTCCCTGCCGGTCGACACCGACGAGACCAAGGGGCCGGTCGGCCTGACGATGCGCACCGACACCGCCCCCTCGCCGGCCTTCACCATTCTGCTGCAAACCATTCGCGAGGCGGCCAGATCGGGCAGCTAAGGCATCGACTGGTCAGACGGGCTCCGTCTTCCCTCAGGAATCCGCTAACCCCAGGGTTAATGAAACACCGCAAAATATCATTTTACCGAACCAAATCACTGGTGCACTGTACCGATGGAGGACCACAGAGGGAGGAATGCATGACCTACGCTAGCAGTAGCAGATCCAGTATTCGTGGCGTGTCGCGGCGCCAGTTTCTCGCCACCTCGATGGCTGGCGGCGCGACACGCCACGAATAC
>NZ_RZSJ01001099.1:0-514 GCF_003998025.1 Mesorhizobium sp. M8A.F.Ca.ET.021.01.1.1 | reverse complement strand
GCCTATTTCGTCGACATCCTGAATTCCGATGGCTCCGGAGCGCAGGCCTGCGGCAACGGCATGCGCTGCGTCGTCCAGGCCCTGGCCGCCGAGGCCGGCGAGAAGACCTTCACCTTCGAGACCGTGGCCGGCATCCTCAATGCCCGCGAACACGCAGACGGCTCGATCTCTGTCGACATGGGCACGCCGCGCTTCGGCTGGCGCGACATTCCGCTGGCCGAGGAGTTCCGCGACACCCGCATGATCGAGTTGCAGGTCGGCCCGATCGACGCGCCTGTGCTGCATTCGCCTTCCGCCGTTTCGATGGGCAACCCGCACGCCATCTTCTGGGTCGATGACGACGTCTGGACTTATGAACTCGACCGTTTCGGCCCGCTTCTGGAAAACCATCCGATCTTTCCCGAACGCGCCAACATAACCATCGCGCAGGTGACCTCGCCCGACAGCATGATCATCCGCACCTGGGAGCGCGGCGCCGGCCTGACCAAGGCCTGCGGCACCGCGTCCTGCGCGG
>NZ_RZSJ01001098.1:0-516 GCF_003998025.1 Mesorhizobium sp. M8A.F.Ca.ET.021.01.1.1 | reverse complement strand
GTCGGAGACGAAGCCGAGCATCCAGCGATGCACGTTCTCCAGGCTGGCATAGCCTCCCTGCGCGAACGCACGCAGAAGATTAAGGGTCGCCGCCGACTGGCGGTACGCCATTTCCTGGCGGGCAGGATCAGGGATGCGGGACTTGGCGTCGAATTCGATGCCGTTGATGATGTCGCCGCGATAGCTCGGCAGCGTCACCTCGCCCTTGGTCTCGTTGTCGGACGAGCGCGGCTTGGCGAACTGGCCGGCGACGCGGCCGACCTTCACCACCGGCTGCGCGCCGGCGAAGGTCAGCACGACCGACATTTGCAGGAAGACGCGGAAGAAGTCGCGGATGTTGTCCGCGCCATGTTCGGCAAAACTCTCGGCGCAGTCGCCGCCCTGGAGCAGGAAGGCCTCACCGGCGGCGACGGTAGCCAATTGCTTCTTCAGCTTGCGCGCCTCGCCGGCAAAGACCAGCGGCGGAAAGGTGGCGAGTTGGGCTTCCGTGTTCTTCAGCGCTGCAAGGTCCGGATA
>NZ_RZSJ01001097.1:0-519 GCF_003998025.1 Mesorhizobium sp. M8A.F.Ca.ET.021.01.1.1 | reverse complement strand
GTTCAAGCCGCAGGATGCCGGTTTTGCGCCGACGGGCTTTTCCCCGCGCTAGGTCTGCCCCGGACCTCGCGCCTTTGCCCGCCGGTGGGTGAATACGCCGGCGGGCGTTTTTTCTCCGCAAGCATGGAATGACGATGGCCAAGGCGCAGACACAGACGGGCTCTAAGGCAATCCGCGCGATTTTCGCCGATGCCAAGGCGGCGATCGAGGACAGCGACCAGTTCCTCGACCCCGACCCGAACCTGCCGCGCGACGGCATCAAGCCCGGCCAGTGGGTGGGCGCGCCGCACGATCGCCTGCCGCCGGCGTGCCCGGTGACGGTGATTGGCCGCGACGCCGACGGCACGGTTTACTGCACCACGGCCACCAACGATTTTCGCGCGATCGAGCGCTGGGACGCGCCGACGCTGACCGGGCTGTTCGCGCCCTACCTCAACACCATGATGTGGGCATGGCCGGCCTTCGGCGAGGCAAAGGTGTTCGACCCCGACACGGGCGAGGAACGCAAGACGCTGGTGG
>NZ_RZSJ01001096.1:0-537 GCF_003998025.1 Mesorhizobium sp. M8A.F.Ca.ET.021.01.1.1 | reverse complement strand
AAGCCGACGAAAGCGACGGCACCTTCCTCAAGCTGCCTGCCGACATCGCCGTCGTCACCAACATCGATCCCGAGCATCTCGATCATTATGGCAACTTCGACAATGTGCGCGAAGCGTTCCGCCAGTTCGTCGAGAACGTGCCTTTCTATGGCTTCGGCGTGATGTGCACCGATCACCCGGAAGTGCAGGCGCTGGTCGGGCGCATCGAGGACCGGCGCGTCATCACCTATGGCGAGAACGCTCAGGCCGACGTGCGCTTCACCAACCACCGCATGGCGGGAGCGACCTCGGAGTTCGACGTGATCATCCGCGACCGCAAGGGGCGCGGCCAGACGACGATAGCGGGCCTGCGCCTGCCGATGCCTGGCCGCCACAATGTGTCCAACGCGACGGCCGCGATCGCGGTCGCGCACGAACTCGGCCTGTCGGCCGAGGCAATCAAGAAGGGCCTGTCGTCCTTCGCCGGCGTCAAGCGCCGCTTCACCCATACCGGATCCTGGAACGGTGTCGACGTGTTCGACGACTACGGCCATCACC
>NZ_RZSJ01001095.1:0-537 GCF_003998025.1 Mesorhizobium sp. M8A.F.Ca.ET.021.01.1.1 | reverse complement strand
ATCCGCGGCCGCAACAGGCTTTCGCGCTGGTTGGGCGCCTGCTGTTCCCGACAGCCGCCACGCCGGGGCCGATGACTGGCGAAACCGGCGTTTCGCCGCATGCCCATGTCGACCCGACCGCGCATGTCGAAGCCGGCGTCGTCATCGAGGCCGGCGCCGTCGTCGGGCCTGGCGTCTCGATCGGCAGCGGCACCGTCATTGCGCCGAACGCCGTCATCGGACAGTCCTGCCAGATCGGCCGTGACGGATATGTCGGCCCGGGCGCCAGCATCCAGTACGCACTGATCGGCAATCGGGTCATCATCCATGGTGGGGCCAGGATCGGCCAGGACGGCTTTGGCTTTGTCGGCGGCGCCAAGGGCCCGGAACGGGTCCCGCAAATCGGACGCGTCGTCATCCAGGATGATGTCGAGATCGGCTCCAATTCCACAGTCGATCGCGGCGCGATGTCCGATACGATCATTGGGCAAGGCACAAAGATCGACAATCTCGTGCAGATCGCCCATAACGTCCGCATCGGTCGCAATTGCATAGTGG
>NZ_RZSJ01001094.1:0-538 GCF_003998025.1 Mesorhizobium sp. M8A.F.Ca.ET.021.01.1.1 | reverse complement strand
AACATGGCTTCACCTCGACGGAGTTCCATACCGAGACCGGCCCTTTCACGCAGGTGCCGCTGCCGGGCAATCGTTCCAGCCTTGTCTGGGTGGTCAAACCTGAGACCGCGAAGGAGCTTGCCGCGTTGGACGACGCAATGCTCTCGCTGCGGGTCGAACGGCAGATGCAGTCGATGCTGGGGCGGGTAACCGTGGAGCCGGGCCGCCAGATCTATCCTTTGTCGACGGTGACCCCCCTGCGTTTCGCGGCGCAGCGGGTGGCGCTTGTCGGCGAAGCGGCGCACGTGTTCCCGCCGATCGGCGCGCAAGGCCTCAACCTGGGTATCAGGGATATCGACGATCTGGTTGGAATCGCGCGTGAAAATCGTGAGGATCCGGGGGCTGCCGCTACCCTTGCTGTATACGATCTCAAGCGCCGGCCCGATATTCTGGCGCGCAGCAGCGCGGTCAATCTGCTCAACATATCGCTGCTTTCGGACATGTTGCCCGCACAGATGGCGCGCGGCGCCGGCCTCGGCGTGCTCGGCGGCTTTGCACC
>NZ_RZSJ01001093.1:0-540 GCF_003998025.1 Mesorhizobium sp. M8A.F.Ca.ET.021.01.1.1 | reverse complement strand
TTTCCAGTTCGTGTTCGGCGAATCCACCAACAATTTGATCGTCGCGCTCGACCGCACCGCGCTGAAGCCGATCCTGTCGTCACTGCTGTCGGCGGTGTTCGGCACCGCGATCGCCATGTCGGCCGGCACGGCCGCCGCCTACGGCCTGTCGCGCTTCGGCTCCGGGCAGAACCTGCCGCTGGCGCTGATCCAGCTCAGGCTGTTTCCGCCGATGGCCGTCATGATCCCCGTGATGATCATGTGGGCTTTCCTCAACTTCACCGACAGCTGGTGGGGTCTGGCGCTGATCTATGGCATCGTCACGCTGCCGTTCGCCTTCTGGCTGATGAAGACCTTCTTCGACGACATGCCGCGCGAGATCGAGGAAGCCGCCTTGGTCGAAGGCTGCTCGCGGCTGCGCGTCTTCACCCGCATCACGTTGCCGATGATGCGCGCGCCGCTGGCGAGTGCGGCCCTCTTCGTCTTCATCCTCAACTGGTCGGACTATCTGATCGCGCTGCTTCTGACGACGCGCGAATGGGTGACGATCCCGGTCTACAT
>NZ_RZSJ01001092.1:0-543 GCF_003998025.1 Mesorhizobium sp. M8A.F.Ca.ET.021.01.1.1 | reverse complement strand
GTCTGCAAAGAGACCCTCTGCCAGTTCGCGCAGCGACGCGCGGCAGCGCCGCCGCACGGGGCGGTCGCGGTTGATGTCGTGGCGCGATCGAATGTGATCGTTAAGGTCGGGCTTAAGGCCTCGTAAAGCCGGATCGATCATGTTAGCCGGCATGGGTGGCGTGGGGCGCCCGCGGCACCGCCTTATCCTTCGGGACGCAAAGGACGCTGCGGTACGGTAGATTTGTGTGCATGATCCCGCGGATCCTAATGCCAGCGGGACATGCGCCAGCCAGACGAGGCCGACACATTGCCGGTAGCACGCCTGATCATCGTCTTTGTCATGTTGGGAAGTTTCGCGCTTGTCTTCGCTGAACTGGTGCGCCAGTCGGAACAAATGAGCGCCAGACCGGTTCCCACCGCGTCACGCTGCGGTGATGCCGCCGGGATGCCTTGCCCGCAAAGGGCCCTGTAGGCCGCCAGATACGCTGACCGATCGGCACCATCCGAGTATCGCCGAGCTCGACAGGCACCTGCCGTTATCCTGAGGTGGCAGATCACCGGC
>NZ_RZSJ01001091.1:0-544 GCF_003998025.1 Mesorhizobium sp. M8A.F.Ca.ET.021.01.1.1 | reverse complement strand
GTCGGCTATGACGCCAAGAAGCGTACCTGGCCGGCCGAATTCAACGTCTTCCTGGCGCTCGTCATCCTCGTCGTCATCTTCGAGCTGATCGGCCGGATCTTTCTCGGCGACAGCTTCCTGTTCAACACCCGCAGCGACGTCTCCGGCATCTTCAACGAGGCGCGGCTGCAGATCATCATCCTGCAGGTGTCGATCGTCGGCATCATCGCCATTGGCGTCACGCAAGTGATCATCACCGGCGGCATCGACCTGTCCTCGGGCTCGATCGTCGGCGCGACCGCCATGATCGCCATGAGCTTCGCCCAGGTCGCGACCGTCAACGGCAATCCCAATCCCAAGGCGATGTTCCTGGCGCAGGGCTGGACCGACCTGCCGGTGATCGTGCCGGTGCTGGTGGCGATCGGCTGCGGCCTGCTCGCCGGCCTCGTCAACGGCGCCCTGATCGCCTACACGCGCATCCCGCCCTTCATCGCCACGCTCGGCATGATGGTCACCGCGCGCGGCATCGCCAAATGGTGGTCGAAGGGGCAGCCGATATCATTCC
>NZ_RZSJ01001090.1:0-544 GCF_003998025.1 Mesorhizobium sp. M8A.F.Ca.ET.021.01.1.1 | reverse complement strand
GATCTATGAGCCGACCAAGAAAGGCCTGAAGCTGGTTGGCGTGGAATGGCTGGTGCCGCTAACCCCGGACATCAAGGCGCCGCCGAAGCTGTTTGGCCAAACCTTCATGGGTCCGATGGAGGGACACTATCCGCTTATTCCAAGGGAGTTCGTCCACTACGATCTTCACGCCTGGCTCGACGACAATCCGAACGGCATGTTCAGCCCGACGAATCCGAAGGTGAAATGCAACAAGGCCGAGTTTCCGATGCTGGAGAAACCGACCAAGATGATGCCCGGACCGATGTGACCTGGAGCGGACCAGCGTCCAAAAGAATCGCTGGCCCCCCAAAGCTTCGTTTCCAAGCAATTCACGACGGGAAAGCACCATACGGCTTTTCCTCGATTGCTCTTGGCTGCAGGGCGAAAAGGAAGGCAAGCCGGCTAGGCGGCTTGCTGGCTGGCGTCAGACCTTGGCGACGATGCGCATGAAGGCCGGCATGTCGGCGCCGAAGCCGACGGTGGTGTCCTTGTCTTCCTGATGGTGGCGGGCAGGGCGGCCGGT
>NZ_RZSJ01000108.1:0-13481 GCF_003998025.1 Mesorhizobium sp. M8A.F.Ca.ET.021.01.1.1 | reverse complement strand
ATCGAGAACTGCGCCGAGGTGAAGGCCGTCCCCGGTGAGGTCGACCTCACCGGGGACGGCCTTCACCTCGGCGCAGTTCTCGATCGTGTCGGACCGGTAGCCGGCCGGCACGACCGCCTTGACGAAGATCGGCGTCGAGGCGCCCGCCGGCAGCGAGATGGCGGGATTGTCGCAGCGGAACTGGCCGGGGCCGTTCGGGCCGCATGTCCAGGGCGGGCTCGGCCCGAAGGTCGAGGATGTCGGCGCGCCGCTTGGGTAGTTGTCGATCACCGTCAGCGGCCCGTTATAGGTCGATGTGCCGTTGTTGATGATGTCGATGATGAAGGTGCAGACGCCATCGGCGGTGCAGATTTCGGTGCGGGCACGCTTCTTGAGGATCAGGTCGACCTTCTTCTCGACCGGCGGCTGGCACTCCGGGTTGCGGTCGCCGCGGCGGCAGATCGGGATCGAGGCACAGCCACGGTCATTGGCCTGGCTGCCGAACAGCGGCTTGCCGCTGGCGCCGTAATTGTAGGTGGCGCAGTTGCGCAGCACGCTGCCTTGCCAGCCTCCGGCCGGCTTGAAGCCGAGCTTGAGGTCGACAAAGGCCCCCGGATTGAGCGTGGTCACCGGATAGGTGCACGTCATCGGGGTGGTACCCGGCGCGCAGACCCAGGGCGGATTGGGCCCTGAATCGAGCGTCGAGCCGGCCGGCAGCGTCACCTCGTCGAGCACGATCTTGCCGTTGTAGGGCGCGGTGCCGACATTGGTGACCCGGATGGTGAAGACGCAGCCGCCACCCATCGTGCAACGTGTGACATCTGCATGCTTTTCAACCTTGAGGTCCGGCTCCTTGTCCTTGGGCGGGCACCTCTGGTCGCGCGGGATGATGATGTCGATGGTTTGCGTGCAGCACAGGCCCCAACCTTCCTTCGGTCCGGCATAGGTCTCGATGCCGGTGACGATGAGATGGATGACGTCACCGGGTGAAGCGCCGACGATCTTCCAGTCGAGCACCCCGCCGCCCACCGGCACTTTCTGGGTGTCGGGGATGATGGTGATGCCTGGTGAGGTCGTCGAAACCTGCACCCACTTACCGCCCATCTCCGGGCCGACAGGCATGTGATAGATGAAGGCGCCGCCGCCGGGCACGCAGTCGACCGTGCCGCGCTCGACCTTGAAGCATTCGTGGTCGGTTGGAGGCGGAGGTTGCCTGTCGCATTTGGTGAGGTCGATCCGGATCGAGGTCTTTTCGCCGGTCGCGATGTTGCCGTCATCCGGCTTGCCCGGATCCTGCGACGGGATGAGGGTACCCGTGCCGGGGCCCGAGGTAACCTTGATCAGGCCCTGGTTGTCGACATTGACCGGCGCCGGAAACGCGGCGTGGTCGATCTTGGCCGTAATGCGGAAAGTGATGACGCGTTCGTTCGGTGCGCCCGAGCCATCGAGATCGCTGGCGGAAATCCGGAAATCGGAAACCGTTGCGGTGTCGTTGGGGCCGGCCGAATTGCTGATGACAGCACTCGGCAAGGCCCCGCCCGATGCATCGGTGCCGTCGCCGGAGACCGTCACGTTGACGATCGAAAGACCGTGCGGAAGCTGGTCCTTGAAGTCGAGCTTGGCTTTCTTCAGCGCCGCCTCGAGGCCCGGATTGGCAAAACCTTGCGGATTGCCGCGCAGCCCGAAGGTTAAGGTGTAGAAGACATAGTCGCAGCTGCGCTGGCCACCGGTCTTGGTGAAGAACGGCACGACACGTCCGGGTTCCGGGTTGATGATGCGCGGATTGTCGAGCTGCAGCGGCTGCACATCGGGGCTGGTGACAGCCTGGACGGTCTGGGCGGCGGATGCCGGCAGCGCGGGCGCAAGGGCGACCGCGATACCGGCCGCCATCAGCCAGCGCGCACCGCGCCTGGCATATGACAGGGGTTTCATGATCGTCTCCATGACGGTTTTTTGCGTTTTGGTCGCGAGCGGGGATGGGGCAAGAATGGTCATCTTTGCCTCCTCAACGTTCGCAGCTGACGGCTGGGGTGCGGAGCGGCAAGGTCATCTTGCAGCAAGGGTAGTAGCCACCCTTGTCCTTATCGGACTTCCTGTAGAAGCACAGCCCGACATCCACTCTGTCGCCCGGATAGTGGCCGGTGATGTCGATCGTGTACGGCTTGCCTGGCGCATGCGACATGGGTGATGTCACCCCGACGCCTGGCGTCCTGGACTGGACCTTGATCGAATCGCCGCCGAAGCCGGCATGGTCATGGAGATAGAGATCGGCCTCGAGGCCGCGCGGCGTGCAGTAGAATTGCACGTCCTCGACATCGAGACACGGAGGCAGATTGCCGGGCGGTGGGAAGTCCGGCGGGTAGAAGGGAGGCTCATAGCCGCCCGGTATTTCCTCGTAATAGCCGGCACGGCCCTCGCAGGGATGCCAGACGGCGACGTCGCCGACATGGCCTTCCACTTCGGGATCCTCGAAATAGCCGTCGAAATCGACGAACCAGGAGCCGAAGGGCGGCACGTTGGCCGGCTTGACCAGGTCCTTGGGCGTGATCTGCACGCCATGGACCGCAAGCGGCCCGCCAGCCGCGAGTTTTTCGGCAAGCTCGGGGTTGTCGCGCAATTTGTCGCCGGTGTTGACCAAGGTCTGGGTGCAGACCGAGGTGTCGAGATTGCCGTCGGCATCGTAGCCATATTGCAGGTCGAGACCGCCGGCCGACTGCCTGTTGCCTTGCGGGAAGCCGACAGCATATTCCTGCGGCGCTTCGACCCAGACCGATTCCGTCGAGGGATCGTCGGGATACTCTCTGAAGTAGCGGATTACCTCGCCCTTGCCGGAATCGGCGAAGCGGCTGTAGTCATAGCGGTTTTCGACAGGGCCGCGCTGGGCGAGATACATGAAGCCGCTGTTGTCGAAGGTAATGTCGGTGACGGCGTAGTCCTTGTCGGCCTTGACCGTCAGTTCCCAGCGCGGATCGCCGGCGAAGGTGCCGTCGCGGGCAATGCCCACAGACCAGATTTCCGACTTTTCGCCAACCGAATAATAGAGCCGGCCGCCATGATAGGAGACGGCCCAGACGCGGCGCTCATCCTGGGTGTAGCCCCAGCTGTCGGGGTCTTCGGTGTCGAAGGCCGCGCCCTGTATGTCCATTATAGCGCCATCGTCGGCGACCGGGGCCAGCCCATGCGCTGGGCGGCCGGCGACACCGTGGTCGAAAGTGTCGATCAGTCTGCCGTTGGCGTCGATGCGATGGATGAGGCCGGTGTCGAGATCGGAGGCGAAGAACTGGCGGTGGACGGGATCGAAGGTGAGATTGCCGATGCCAGGACCGCTGTTGGTGTCGATATCGGCGAATTTGGCGACCTGGCCGGTAATGCCGTCGATCTTCCAGATGGTGCCCGGTCCGCCGCCGTTTTCGGTGCCGAACTGGCCATTCATGAAGGTGGCGCCCGCCGTGCCGCGGCGCTGCCGCTCCGGCCTGCCGTCCTTGTCGGCGTCCGGCGTGACGATCTCGACGCCATGCAGCGAGGTGGCGGCGGCATAGAGGTTGGGAATGCCGGACGGCACACCGTCGCGCACGCCGTCATCATAGGTGAGGCCGAACACCTCACCGATCTGGCCTGCGGTCACCTCGAAAGGCGGCGGCGTGAAGACGAGCTGGCCGGAGGCCGGACCGCCCAGGTGCGAAACGTCGAACACGCGCAAGGTGGCGCGCGAGGTGTCTATGAAGGTCTCGTCGACCGGATCGACGCCGGGCGGCAGTCCCTCGTCGAAATTGGGGATGATGGTGCCGGGAAAGCCGGTGACCGCCATCGAGCCGGGATAAATGATCTGGGTTTCCTGCGCCCTGGCCGCGCCGCCCAGCCACAGGCTGGCGGCAAGCGCGAGAGCCAGCAAGCCTGTGGCCTGCAAGGCACCGCGCAAGCGGCCGTCTAACTCTGAAGAAGGCACGAACGAGCCGCGGATGCGAGACATGACACTACCCCCGTAGTCCAGGGGAGAGACGTCCGGACTTGCCGCACAAATCAGGGCAAGTCGCGGCGGTCCGGCTCGTTCTTCCCTGATTGAATTGTCTGCTTTCCTCATAGTGACGATACGCCTGCTCCTGCGCAGGGTCAACGGAATCAGCGGAAAGCCCAGCGCATCGACCCCGTCCCGAAGGCGGTGGTCGCGCCGAGCTCCTGTTGGTCCCGGAGACCGCGGAGTCTCTGGGTTGCTGGTCATGGGGGCTTCCTTTCCGGGGCCGCACCATGCGGCACCTGGACATCAGTCGCTGGCCGGCGTGGAAAGGTTCATGGAAGCCTTGCGCAGAATGCTTGCGCGCGATGCCGCCTGTTCTTATATACGCGCCAAGCCGTGCGGCGCCGGACAACCGGTGGCCGGACGGGATTTCTTGTGAACAGGGGCTTTCATCGGAACGCCTTTACCGGGTCCTGAGAGCCTGCTTAGCGGAGAGACTAGAAAAATGGCAAAAGTAATCGGTATCGATCTCGGCACCACCAACTCCTGCATCGCCATCATGGATGGCAAGGAACCGAAGGTGATCGAGAATGCGGAAGGCGCGCGCACGACGCCTTCCATCGTCGCCATCTCGGGCGACGGCGAACGTCTCGTCGGCCAGCCGGCCAAGCGCCAGGCGGTCACCAATCCTGAAAACACCATCTTCGCGGTCAAGCGCCTGATCGGCCGCCGCTATGACGATCCGGTGACGGAGAAGGACAAGAAGCTTGTCCCCTACAAGATCGTCAAGGGCGACAATGGCGATGCCTGGGTCGAGGCCGGCGGCAAGAAGCAGTCGCCCAGCCAGATCTCGGCCATGATCCTGCAGAAGATGAAGGAAACGGCGGAAGCCTATCTCGGCGAGAAGGTCGAGAAGGCGGTCATCACCGTTCCGGCCTATTTCAACGACGCCCAGCGCCAGGCCACCAAGGACGCCGGCAAGATCGCCGGCCTGGAAGTGCTGCGCATCATCAACGAGCCGACGGCCGCGGCACTCGCCTACGGCCTCGACAAGAAGGAAGGCAAGACCATCGCCGTCTATGACCTTGGCGGCGGCACGTTCGACATTTCGGTGCTGGAAATCGGCGACGGCGTGTTCGAGGTGAAGTCGACCAATGGCGACACCTTCCTCGGCGGCGAGGATTTCGACATGCGCCTGGTCGAATATCTGGCGGCCGAGTTCAAGAAGGAACAGGGCATCGACCTCAAGGCCGACAAGCTTGCCCTGCAGCGCCTCAAGGAAGCGGCCGAGAAGGCCAAGATCGAGCTGTCGTCGACGACGCAGACCGAGATCAACCTGCCCTTCATCACCGCCGACGCGACCGGCCCGAAGCACCTGACGCTGAAGCTGACCCGCGCCAAGTTCGAAAGCCTGGTCGAGGATCTCGTCCAGCGCACCATCGAACCGTGCAAGGCGGCGCTGAAGGATGCCGGCCTGAAGGCTGGCGAGATCGACGAAGTGGTCCTGGTCGGCGGCATGACCCGCATGCCCAAGATCCAGGAGATCGTGAAGCAGTTCTTCGGCAAGGAGCCGCACAAGGGCGTCAACCCGGATGAGGTCGTCGCACTCGGCGCCGCCATCCAGGCCGGCGTGCTGCAGGGCGACGTCAAGGACGTGCTTTTGCTCGACGTGACGCCGTTGTCGCTCGGCATCGAGACGCTGGGCGGCGTGTTCACCAGGCTGATCGAGCGCAACACGACGATCCCGACCAAGAAGAGCCAGGTGTTCTCGACGGCCGAGGATTCGCAGTCGGCCGTGACCATCCGCGTCTTCCAGGGCGAGCGTGAAATGGCCGCCGACAACAAGGCGCTCGGCCAGTTCGACCTGGTCGGCATTCCGCCGGCGCCGCGCGGCGTGCCGCAGATCGAAGTCACGTTCGACATCGACGCCAACGGCATCGTCAACGTCTCGGCCAAGGACAAGGGCACCGGCAAGGAGCACCAGATCCGCATCCAGGCCTCGGGTGGTCTTTCGGACGCCGACATCGAGAAGATGGTCAAGGACGCCGAGGCCAATGCCGACACCGACAAGAAGCGTCGCGCCGTTGTCGAGGCCCGCAACCAGGCCGAAGCGCTGGTGCATTCCTCGGAGAAGTCGCTGAAGGAATATGGCGATAAGGTCTCCGAGGCCGAGCGCACGGCGATTTCGGACGCGATCGCGGCGCTCAAGACCGCTGCGGAGGGCGACGACCCGGCCGACATCGAGGCCAAGAGCCAGACGCTCGCCGAAGCTTCCATGAAGCTTGGCCAGGCCATGTACGAGGCCTCGCAGAAGGAAGCGGCGGAAGCCGACGCCAAGGCGGATGCGGCCAAGGACTCCGACGTGGTCGATGCCGATTTCGAGGAAATCGACGAGGACGACGACAAGAAGAAGTCGGCCTGAACGGCCTGACGGCAAGATAATGCGAAAAGCCCGGCGCAGGCCGGGCTTTTTTGCAACCCTCGCGGAAAAAATAACAGAAAAACCCGGACAGGCGCACACCGGCACTGGCATCCGGGCGGCACCGATCCTAAATCGAGACAACATGCCGGCAAACGACGCAACAATGCATCAAGACGTTGATCCGGACTGCGGGAAAAAATGAAAGCTGATTTCTACGAAACGCTGGGCGTGCAAAAGGGCGCCGACGAGAAGGCGCTCAAGAGCGCTTTTCGCAAGCTCGCCATGCAGTTCCATCCCGACCGCAACCCCGGCGATCATTCCTGCGAGCACAAGTTCAAGGAAATCAACGAAGCCTATGAGACGCTGAAGGACCCGCAGAAGCGCGCGGCCTATGACCGTTTCGGTCACGCCGCCTTCGAGCAGGGCGGCATGAATGGCGGCGCGCAAGGCTTTGGCGCCGGCGGCTTCGCCGACATCTTCGAGGATATTTTCGGCGACATGATGGGCGGCCGCCAGCGCCGCTCTTCCGGTGGCCGCGAGCGCGGCGCCGACCTGCGCTACAACATGGAAATCTCGCTGGAGGAAGCCTTCGCGGGCAAGACCGCGCAAATCCGCGTGCCGGCTTCGATATCCTGCACGGAATGCTCCGGCAGCGGCGCCAAGCCCGGCACCCAGCCGGTTACCTGCTCGATGTGCAACGGCCACGGCAAGGTGCGCGCCACGCAAGGCTTCTTCTCGATCGAGCGGACCTGCCCGCAATGCCAGGGCCGCGGCCAGACGATCAAGGACCCGTGCCCGAAATGCGCCGGCCAGGGCCGCGTCACCGAGGAGCGCTCGCTCTCGGTCAACATCCCGGCCGGCATCGAGGACGGCACCCGCATCCGGCTGGCCAATGAAGGCGAGGCCGGCCTGCGCGGCGGGCCGTCGGGCGACCTCTATATTTTCCTGGCGGTCAAGCCGCACGAATTCTTCCAGCGCGACGGTGCCGACCTCTATTGCAAGGTGCCGATCTCGATGACGACGGCGGCCCTTGGCGGCTCCTTCGAGGTGACGACGCTCGACGGCACACAGACCAAGGTGAAGGTCCCCGAAGGCACGCAGAACGGACGTCAGTTCCGCCTCAAGGGCAAGGGCATGCCGGTGTTGCGCCAGCCCAATGTCGGCGACCTCTACATCCAGACCGCGGTCGAGACGCCACAGAACCTGTCGCGTCGCCAGCGCGAGCTGCTGGAGGAGTTCGAACAACTCTCCTCGCAGGACAATTCGCCCCAATCGAGCGGCTTTTTCGCTCGCATGAAGGACTTTTTCGAGTCTTTCGGCGAACGTTGAGACGCGACCAAAGCTATCTTATCCACGACATAGGCATGGCCGTGCCTTGCCTTGCGTCACCCAGATGTTAAGTAGCTTCCAAGGGGCGCGCTGAGGAGAGCTTGCATGGCACGTGGTCACGGACTGCGGAAGGCGTTTGCCGAGAAGTTCGACGACGAACTCAAATTCTTCAAGGGCTGGATCGACAAGCCGAAGACCGTCGGCTCCATCGTTCCGACCAGTTCGATCACCGCGCGCAAGATGGCCTCGATCGTCAACCCGAAGTCCGGCCTGCCGGTGCTCGAGGTCGGTCCCGGCACCGGCGTCATCACCCGCGCCATCCTCGCCCAGGGCGTGCGGCCCGAAAACCTCTACGCGGTCGAATATTCCACCGATTTCGTGCGCCATCTGCGCCAGCTCTATCCCGGCGTCAACGTCATCGAGGGCGATGCCTTCAACCTCAACGCCACGCTTGGCGAGAGGCGCGGGATGATCTTCGATAGCGTCGTTTCCGGGGTGCCGCTGCTCAACTTCCCGGTCGCCCAGCGTATCGCCTATATCGAAAGCCTGCTCGATCGCATCCCGGCCGGACGGCCGATCGTCCAGCTGACCTATGGTCCGATGTCGCCGATCCCGGCGGGCCGCGGCGACTACACGGTCAAGCATTTCGACTTCATCTTCCGCAACATCCCGCCGACGCAGCTGTGGATCTACCGGCGCGAAGCGCATTAGCGGACGCGCTGAGCCGTTCGCGGTTCCTGATGCTGGCTGCATAGCTTGGCGATTGGCCGAAACATCCCTCATTTCGTCATCCACGGGCGGAGCAAGGAGCGCAGCGACGCGGCGCAGACCCCTGGCGTTGCTTCGCAGCCCAAGGGATCCATGCCGCGACCTCGACGTGCCGCGGCGAAGAAGAATTCTGCTCCGCTGCACTCTACGTCCAAGGTCACGGAATGGATCCCAGGGTCTCCGCGACGGAGCTTCGCTCCTGCTTCGCCCAGGGATGACGAAGTCGGGGGCTTCGGCCAATACCGAGCGTTTTATGGCGCCGATGCGTTGATTTGATCGAACCTTGGCTGTACGTGTCCCAGAACAAGGTTGGCCAATGGCAGTGATCCCGAAAATCCTCGTCTTCGCCGGCTCGGTGCGCACAGGCGCTTATAGCGGCAGGACCGCCGACGTGGCGCAGAAGGAACTTGCGGTGCAGGGCGCCGAGGTCACCCGCGTTTCGCTCGCCGACTATCCCTTGCCGATCCTCGACGAAGACCTGGAAATGGAAAGAGGCGTCCCCGAAAACGCCCAGAAGCTGGCGCGGCTGATCGCCGCTCATGACGGGCTGCTGATCGCGACGCCCGAATATAACGGCTCGATCCCGCCATTGCTCAAGAACACGATCGACTGGGTGAGCCGGGTGCGACGGGATGGCGGCCGATCGGTCAGGCCGCTTGCCGGCAAGGTCGCGGGCCTCTGCTCGTCCTCCAACGGACACTTCGGCGGCATACGCTGCATCAACCATCTGCGCGCCGTGCTGGTGCGCTGCCAGATGGAGGTGGTGACGCCCGAATGCTCGGTGCCGGAGGGTGGCGACGCCTTCGACGGGGACGGCCATTTCCGTGACGAAAGACTGCACAAATCGATGGAGCACCTATGCCGCACGCTGATCGAGACCTCGCGCATGCTGTCGACCAGGGTCGAGGTGTGACCGCCGCAACCATGCAGGCCCATTCCATGCAGGCCCAATCCATGCAAGAGCGACTGATCGTCGGCCTCGACGTGCCGACCGTCAAGGAGGCCGAGCAGGCGGTGCGCGAGCTCGACGGCGTCGTCTCCTTCTACAAGATCGGCTATCAGCTGGCCTTTGCCGGCGGGCTCGACTTTGCCAGGGAGCTGGCCAGCGGCGGGACGAAAATCTTTCTCGACATGAAGCTGCTCGACATCGACCACACGGTGGCCAAGGGCGTCGAGAACATCGTCAAGATGGGCATGACCATGCTGACCATCCATGCCTATCCCAAGGCGATGCAGGCGGCGGTGGAGGCAGCGCGCGGCAGCGAGCTTTGCCTGCTCGCCGTCAGCGTGCTGACCTCGATGGATGAGCAGGACATGATCGATGTCGGCTATGAATATGACCCGCACACGCTGGTGCTGAGGCGCTCGGAACAGGCGCTGCATGCCGGCATGGGAGGTATCGTCTGCTCGGCCGCGGAAGCCGAAGCGGTGCGCCGCATCGTCGGCCCGGACATGGCGGTGGTGACGCCCGGCATCCGGCCGGCCGGCAGCGACCATGGCGACCAGAAGCGCGTTGTGACGCCGGCGCAGGCGGTCCGCAACGGCGCCAGCCATCTGGTCGTCGGACGGCCGATCGTCGCGGCAAGCGACCGGCGCGCGGCGGCCGAGGCCATTCTGGAAGAAATGCGCTCGGCCTGACGAGCCAGCACGATAGGAGAAAAGAGAATGCCCAAGGGATACTGGATCGCACGTGTCGATGTGCGCGACGCCGAAGGCTACAAGGACTATGTCGCGGCCGCCAAGCCGGCCTTCGAGCGCTTCGGCGCGACATTTCTCGCCCGCGGCGGTGAACACGAGAAAGCCGAAGGTCCGGGCCGCGCGCGCAATGTCATCATCGAATTTCCATCACTCGCCGCCGCGCATGACTGCTATCACTCGCCGGAGTATCAGCGCGCGGTCGCCATCCGCCAGAAGGTCGCCGACGGCGAGATCGTGCTGGTCGAAGGCATTTAGGTCCGGGGGCGGCCGAGCGGAATTCCGCACCGTCGCAGCGGATCGAAGTCACGGCATGTCCGCGCCGCGTCGCTTCGCTCCGTGCTTAGCCGTCGGATGCCGATTGCGAGGGGTGTCGCGCCGCTATCCCTGGCGTCATGAGCGCAACCGGCTTGCGGCGGTTTCCGCCATCGCGTCCGCCAGGCTCAGCGCCCATTGCTGGCGGCAGTAGGCGCGGAAATCGAAGCACGGCAGGCCGGGGCAGACCTCGAATTCTATGAGATGAACCGTGTCATCTGCCTCGACGCGCAGGTCGATGGAAAACACGTCGCGCAGGCCGAGCCCGCTGATCAGCCGTTCGGCGATCACCCTGATCCTCGCATCGGCCACCGGCTGGCTGTCCGCGACTGGAGCGAGTTCGGGTTCGGCATAGTGCCCGGCAGCCTTCGCCGCCTCACCGGTGTCACCATAAAGCGCCAGGCTGTCCGCCATGGTCTGGAAGTCCGCGCCTGACTCGACAAAGGCGACGCCAAGCGCCTCGACGCCGGTTTCCGGCGTCAGGCCGAGGAAGCTGGCGCGCACATTGCGGCCGGCGACATAGGGCTGGACGACGACATCGTCGCGATAGGCCGCGAAAACACGGCGGCTGAGCTCCAGCGCGTGGCCGAGATCGGCTACGCGCGAATCCGGCCAGATGCCGATCTTGGCGCCGAGCCTGTTGGGCTTGACGAACCAGCCGGCAGCGGAGGCCGGCGGCTCGACCAGCCAGTTTCCATTGCGGGCAAGTCCCGCCTGCGGCGCCGGCAGGCCGAGCGCGCCAAGCACGGCGCCGGAGCGGAACTTGTCCTGGCAGAGCGCGAACAGCGAATCGTCCGCGCCGATCGTTCTCAGGCCATTGAGCCGCGCCAGCGCGGGTGCGCCGCCGCCACGGAAATAGGCGATGCCGTCGGTCAGCGTCCAGACCAGCGTCGTGGCCGGATCGGCTCCGGTGAGCGCGCTTGCGGCATCGTCCAGCTCCACCGCGGCGAAGGCGAGGCCGCGGCTGTCACAGGCTGCGGCGAGCGTGTCGAATTCGGGCGCGAGGTCGGTCGACTGCGCCAGGTAGGACGAAATCTCGGCGGCACGCTTCGGCGCATAGCCCTCGGCGACCAGGCGCTCGAAGCAAGCCTTCTCCGGCTCGTGGACGAGGATCAGTTCTGGCCTGCGGCTGGACATGCGATGATTGAATCCCGGCTATGTGATCGCCCAGCATCGCACGGCGCATGCCGTGGGCTTTCGCGAAACCGACCGTCCCGGACGGTTGCGTGACAACGCCGGCGAGGACGTTTATCGGCCACCTTCGTTCAGGCGATCAGCACGCGTGGCTCGAAGCGGCCGTTGACCTTGATGTCGAGGACGAACGTCATGCCGGCCTGCGGGTCGAGCTGGCGCTGCTTCTCGTCCTTGCCCTTCCAGGCCGACGTCACCGCCAGCCGGTCCGCCTTCGCGCCGGCGAAAGCCGGGCAGGAAGGCTGCGTCACCGGCATCGCAATTTCGCGCAACAATGTGCCGTCGGGCGAATAGGCCTTGACCGCCTTGCCGCCCCAGACGGCGTTCCACAGCACGCCATCGTGGTCGACGACCGACCCATCGACATAGCCCTTGGACGAGCGGTGATCGACGAACACATTTGGTTCTCCAGCGGGCAGGCCGGTCGCCGGATTACAGGCGACGCGCATCAGCAGGCCGGTCGAGGTGTCGGTGTAATAGGCGAGCGCGCCATCCCCGGAGAAACAGATCGAGTTCGACACGGTGATGCCGGAGAATAGCTTGCGCAGTTCGCCCTTGAAAAACCAGTAGATCGAACCGGCGCCCTTTGCCTCGCTCTTGCCCATCGTCCCCATCCACAAGGCGCCGCAGGGATGGACACGGGAATCGTTGGAGCGGGTAAGGGGGTTGTCTGCCTCGACAGGCGTATGCAGCGTCATCCGGCCGGTCGCGACGTCGCGGACGAAGAGGCCGGTCTCGGTGGCGATCAGCTGACGCTTGTCGTCGATGATGGCGATGGCGCTCGCCATCTGGCCAAGCTCGTGGATCTTCAGCGCACCGCCGGCCACGGATTTCTCCAGGAGCCGACAGTTGACGATATCGAACCAGTACAACGCATCGGTGGCGGGATCGTAGCTTGGCCCTTCGCCGAGCTCGCAGACATGGTCGGAGAAAACCGAAACCTCGCTCATCATGCGTCTCCGAATGCCGCGTCCCAGGCAGCGACGGCGGCGTGTGCGCGCGCCGCTACGTCGTCGACGCTCGTGCCAGGCTTGAACAGGCTGGAGCCAAGCCCGAAGACCGTCACGCCAACCGCCTTGTAGCCGGCAAAATCCTTGTCCGAAACGCCGCCGACCGCGCCGACCAGCGTCTGCGCCGGCAGTACGGCCCGGATCGCGGAAATGCCCGATGCGCCGAGCACGCTGGCGGGAAAGAATTTCAGCGCCGAAGCGCCGAGCCGGATCGCCTGGAAAGCTTCTGTAGGGGTGAACACGCCAGGCATGGTGACCATGCCATATGTCTTGGCGCGGCCCATCACCTCGGCATCGATGTTGGGGCTGACCAGCAATCGACCGCCGGCCCGGTGCAGGCTGTCGACATCGGCCGCCGTCAGCACGGTGCCGGCGCCGACCAGGGCCGTTTTCGGCAGCACTTCGACAATCCTGGCGATCGACGAGAACGGTTCGGGCGAGTTGAGCGGCACCTCGATCGCCTCGATGCCGGCGTCGAACAGCGCCTGGCCCATGGCGATCGCCTCGGTGGGCTTCAGGCCGCGCAGGATGGCGACCAGGCCGCGCTTGAGTTTGGGAAAAGGTGCGGTCTGGCTCATAGGGCTGCTCCGGTTCTGGCGATCATGCCGTTCTCGCGCGCGGCTTCGATCAGCCCGGCGCGTACTGCTTCGTCGGCGTCGACGGTGCGCAGGCCAAGCCCGGCAAGGCCGAGCGCCGCCTGGTAGAGCACGGCCAGCGCGCCCGAGGCAACCAGCACCACCGATGTCGCGCCGGCGCCGTGCCGGCGCCGGGCGGAGGCAATCTCGCCGCCGATCAGCAGGCCGGACAGGCAGGCGGC
>NZ_RZSJ01001089.1:0-547 GCF_003998025.1 Mesorhizobium sp. M8A.F.Ca.ET.021.01.1.1 | reverse complement strand
CTGGAGGACGGTCGGCGACGCCTTCGACCGCGTCACGCCCGGGACGCTCGCGGTGGCGACGCTCGCTTTTTTCGTCACCTATGTCTTGCGAACGCTGCGCGTCTGCGACGAGTTCCGCGACGAGGTGCAAGGCCGTTTCGGCGCCTGCCTGCGCGTTATCCTGATCCACAACGCGATGATCAACGTCGTCCCTTTCCGCGGCGGCGAGACGGCTTTTCCCCTGCTCCTGCGCCAGATCTTCGGCGTACCGCTCATGCGCGCCAGCGCCTCGCTGCTGTGGTTCCGGCTGCAGGATGCCTTCGTCGTCGGCGTGCTGGCGTTGGCGGTTTGGCCAGGCCTGCATCCGGCGATCAGGGTCGCGGGCGTGGCCGTCCTGGTCGCGGTGGCATGGTACCTGCCGCGCTGGGCGCGCGCGCCGCATGACTGGGCCGGGCGCGGCAAGATCGTGGCCAAGCTCGGCTTGCTTCGCGACATCTTCACCGAGGCGACGGGGCGCTCGCGCTACGGCTGGTGGTGAACGATGTGCCAAGTATCAGCGCCAGCAGCC
>NZ_RZSJ01001088.1:0-547 GCF_003998025.1 Mesorhizobium sp. M8A.F.Ca.ET.021.01.1.1 | reverse complement strand
ATTCGACGCCGAGCGTCTTCAGGCGCTCGGCGTCGAATTCGAGGACCACAAAGCCGAGAGCAATCCCGAAATCGGCTGCTCGATCCCCTACCCGATCGTGCTGAAGTCGCTCGGCAAGTCGATCGCGATTGCCCCCGGCACCGAACTCAACTGCCCGATGGCGGAGGCGGCAGTGCGTTTTGCCGCCGACGTCATCCAGCCGGCCGCGAAAGCCGAATTCGGCGCGGACCTGAAATCGATCAGCCAGGCATCCGCCTTCGTCTGCCGGCCGCGCCACGGCACGCGCAAACTGTCGGAACATGCTTTCGGCAACGCGCTCGACATCGCCAGCTTTACGCTGTCCGACGGCAAGACGATCGAGGTCGGCCCGACACCGCCGGAAAAGGACGGCAAATTCCTCGACGCCGTGCGCAAGGCCGCCTGCGGACCATTCAAGACCGTGCTCGGCCCCGGCGCCGACGCCGACCACGCGCTGCACTTCCATCTCGATCTCGAACCGCGCCGGCATGGCGGCACGTTCTGCCAATAAATGCGGCTGTTACAGGCT
>NZ_RZSJ01001087.1:0-549 GCF_003998025.1 Mesorhizobium sp. M8A.F.Ca.ET.021.01.1.1 | reverse complement strand
ACGGCAGGATCCGTGGATGCCGCCACAACCGATTCATCGGTCATTGCCGGGAAAATCGGGGCTGGTGTCGTGGCTTCAGGCCCGTTGACGCCAGGCATTTCAGTCGCGCCGTTCTTCAACGGCTCGGCCGCCTGTGGCGTCGAAGCGGCAGGGGCCGACGGATCGGCGGCCGGCTTCGGCTTCATCGCGGCATCGACACCGGCGCGCACATCGGCCGCCGCCTGCTCGAACGGATTGAGCTGCTTTCGGATTTCGGCAACCGGGCTCAGGCCCCTGAGCTCGTCGACCGACTTCTTCACGTCGTCGAGCTCGGCTTCCTTCAATGCCTCGTTGAACTGTTTCTGGAAGTCGGCGGCCATGGCGCGCAGCTTCGCCGTCGTGCGGCCGAAGGTGCGCAGCATGTTGGGCAAATCCTTCGGCCCGACGACCACGATCATGACGATCGCGATCACCAGCATTTCGGTCCAGCCGACTTCAAACATGGCAATCCGTTCCGACTAGAACTTCTTGGCTCAGCTCTTGCTGGCCTTTTCCTTCGCGGCCGAAACG
>NZ_RZSJ01001086.1:0-549 GCF_003998025.1 Mesorhizobium sp. M8A.F.Ca.ET.021.01.1.1 | reverse complement strand
GGAAGACCGGCCAGGCAACCAGGGCGCAGGCGGCGGCCGACAGCCAGACGCCGGGCCATGACCAGAGGTGCAGCAGCCCTGGAATGGCCACCGGGACGAGGAAGAAGCCGACGAAGACAAAGCTGTTGGCAAGGCTGAGTGCCGTTCCGACATGGCCGGCACCGGCCAGCGTGGCAAGTTCGGTATAGGCAACGCCGTGCCAGGCGGAGACCGAGATGCCGGCGACGACAAGCACCAAGGGCAGGACAGCGATCAGGAAGGATTGGCTGGCAGGCATTGCGGGAACGGCCAGAACCAGCACCCAGAGCACGACGAAGGCCAGCGCGCTGAGCGCACTGCACAAGCGAAGAAACTGACGGCGGTTGCCGTGGCGGTCGGTAAAGCGGCCGCTCCAGACGCGCATGACCATGGCGCCGACCTGTACAGCGACGAGGCTCGCGCTGATCGCCGTCGTGCCAAGCCCGGCGAAGTCGTGCAGGAACACCGACGCGAAAGTGAGGACCGCCACTTGCGGAAAGCAGAGCAAGCCGATCGCGGTCGAGATGCGCC
>NZ_RZSJ01001085.1:0-553 GCF_003998025.1 Mesorhizobium sp. M8A.F.Ca.ET.021.01.1.1 | reverse complement strand
GACCTGCGCGACGCGGAAGCCGCGGCTGCAGCCGCGGCTTCCGCGTCGCGCAGGTCAGGCAAGCGATGGGCGGAGATGCCCTGCTCCTTGGCCGCGTTCATCTGCGTGGCGGCGCGGTCGCCAACGAGCGCCGTGGCCGTAGCCAGCGCCGAACGCGCCTCGCCTTCCTGCGTCTTGGCCAGCGTCCAGCGCAGGTGCAAGAGCGTTGCTTCGGCCTTGCGGATGTCGGCGGACAGGTTCTTGAAGCGCGAAGCCTGGCGCGCCTGGCGCTTCAGGCTTTCGATCTGGCTTTCCAGTTCGCCGACGACGTCGTCCAGGCGTTCGAGATTCTGTTCGGCGGCCTTCAGCCTCAGTTCCGCCTCGTGGCGGCGGGTGTGCAAGCCGGAAATGCCGGCCGCCTCTTCGAGCAGGGCGCGACGGGCCTGCGGCTTGGCCTGGATCAGTTCGCCGATACGGCCTTGCCCGACCATCGAAGGCGAGCGTGCACCGGTCGACTGATCGGCGAACAGAAGCTGCACGTCCTTGGCGCGTGCTTCCTTGCCGTTGATGCGGT
>NZ_RZSJ01001084.1:0-554 GCF_003998025.1 Mesorhizobium sp. M8A.F.Ca.ET.021.01.1.1 | reverse complement strand
GCATTATCAGGATAATGCTGCGCGGCGACGTCGATCAGCGGTTTCAGGTCGACAGCCACCACCGAGGCGTCGAGCTTGCCGGTCGGGCTCGCCGGAAAATCCTTGATCCGGCCGGTGGCGCTGATCGAGGCGCCGGCCAGTCCGCCCACCGACAGCCGGTCGATTTCGAGCAGCCCGTCCCGCAGCCTGAGTGCGGTATCGACCGTGTCGGCGGTCAAGCCGCCGGCGCTGACCGGGCCGGCCTTGATCTGGAAATCGAGGTCGCTGCTGGCAAAACGGTTGGCGCCCTTGTCGCTGACGAAGATCGAGGCGAAGGCCGCCAGCCCGTCGACATCAAGTTCGCCGCCCTCGAGCCGCATCAGCACCGAGGGCTTTGCGTCGCCGTCGGGCTGGCTGGAATCGATGCGACCGGAAAACTTCGCCTTGCCCAGGATCAATTCGAGATCGCTGAAGGATTGATGGTTCTCCGAGAGATCGACCTTGGCCTTGAAACCGGCGGCAGGCAGACGGCGGATCGCCTCGTCGACATCCTTCGACAGCCACGCCGCAAAACC
>NZ_RZSJ01001083.1:0-560 GCF_003998025.1 Mesorhizobium sp. M8A.F.Ca.ET.021.01.1.1 | reverse complement strand
GCGTCATGCTTGCCGCGCTGGTAGATGCCGGCGGCCGTGGTGTTGACTGACGTCGTGACGATATCGGCCAGCGCGCCCTTCATCAGCTCCTGCAGCGTCGACTTGCCGACGCCGGCGCCGCCCGTGGTGAACACGACGGGCCGGGCTTTCAGCGCGCCGCCCATGATCGCGGTGGCAATCCAGCCCAGCAGCAGGATCGGGTCGAGGTAAGGCCGCTGCCAGTTCCACGTGCGGAGATCTTCGAGGATGCGCAGCGCAGGGCTTTCCTCTTGTGTCACATGCTCGCGCCACGGCTCCACCGTGGTTGCCTGGCGCGTATACAAAAACCCTTCATGCTCGCCCGGCTTGGCGCGCTCAAGCTTGGTATGCTTGTCCTTGCCGGTGGATGACCACAGCCAGCTGCCGGAATGCCAGATGAAGCCGTCCTGCTTGTCGCGCCAGCCGCCACGGCCGCGCCGCTGCTTGGCCGGGTCGAACAGCGGCCGGCGCGCGGCTTCCGCCTGCAGCGCCATCATCACCTTCTGGATCTCGATGCGCTTCACCACCAGCATCTTGCGTTC
>NZ_RZSJ01001082.1:0-563 GCF_003998025.1 Mesorhizobium sp. M8A.F.Ca.ET.021.01.1.1 | reverse complement strand
GCCCGATGACCATGTCACACGCTATGGCTATGCCCAGGAATGGTTCGATATCGTCCGGGCATTGTGGGAGCGCACGGACGCCTTCGACTGGGACGGCACCTGGTTCAAGCTCAAAAATGTGCTTGGCGACCCGCGCCCGTCCGCGCGGCTGCCGATCCTCAACGCCGCCGGGTCGGAAGAGGGCCGCAAATTCGCGATCCGCAACGCTGATTTCCTGTTCACGCCGGCGATCGACCTGGCGCGCTCCAAGGATGAGATCATAGCGCTGAAGGAGCAGGCGAGGGCAGCCGGCAGCGATGTCGATGTGCTGACCTTTGCCCATGTCGTCTGCCGGCCGACCGAAAAGGAAGCCACGGACTATCTGGAACATTTCGGCCGCACCAACGCCGACTGGGCGGCGGTCGACAATCTGGTGCGGCTGCAATTTGCCCATGCGCAGTCGTTTCCGCACGATCTTCTGGCGCTCATCCGCGACCGCATGGCGGCAGGCCATGGCGGCTTCCCGCTCACCGGCACGCCCGAGCAGGTCGCCGACGGCATCACCGCCTTGCACGAGGCCGGGT
>NZ_RZSJ01001081.1:0-565 GCF_003998025.1 Mesorhizobium sp. M8A.F.Ca.ET.021.01.1.1 | reverse complement strand
GTCGCGAACATAGTCGCGCGTGAAGCGAGGCGCGGGCGCCCAGCGCTCGACCAGCCAGCCCTTGCGGCTGACGACCTCCAGCCCCGCTTGCCGCAGGCGCGCCGGAAGCGTCGAGCCGCAATCGGTGCCGAGCACGCCCCGGTCGCGAAACCCCTGCAGCCTGGCGGCCATGAAGCGCGCCAGAAGGGCTCGGTCCATGGGCAGGATCTGCAGGATGGTCGAATCGAAATCCTTGACCGCGAAAATGCCGCCCGGCTTCAGCACGCGCCTGGCCTCGCCGACGGCAAGCTCGAACTCGGCCGGCGTCAGATACTGCATGACATTGCCGGACCAGACGCAATCGAACGAGGCGTCGGCGAATGGCAGCGACAGGATGCTGCCGACTTCAGTGGCGATTTCCGGCGGCTCGGGCAGCGTGCCCGCCAGCGCCTCGACCCGGCCGATGTTTTCAGGCGCTAGGTCGAGCGCGGCGATGAAGCCGGATGGGCCGACGGCCCTCGCGATGAGCGGCAGGAAGCCGCCGCTGCCGCATCCGGCGTCGAGCACGCTCCAGCCCGGGCGGATG
>NZ_RZSJ01001080.1:0-566 GCF_003998025.1 Mesorhizobium sp. M8A.F.Ca.ET.021.01.1.1 | reverse complement strand
CCGGAGACACCGCCATAGCTGAAGATGGCGGCGGGCTTGTATTTCCATTCGCGGGCGAGATAGTCGATCGCGTTGACGATCGCGGGTGCCGCGAAATAGTTGTATTCCGGCGCCACGAAGACAAAGGCGTCGGCGGCGTCGATCGCCTTCGACCAGGCCTTGGTGTGGTCGTTCTGATAGTTGCCGAGCCTTGGATGATGCGGTTCGTCCAGCACCGGCAGGTTGAAGGCGGCGATGTCGGTCAGCACTGGCTCGAATTTTCCGTGCTCGCGCGCGAACGTCTCCAGCCACTCGGCAAAAACCGGACCGGCGCGGCCGGGCCGCGTGCTGCCGATGATGATGTTCAACTGGTGCTTCAAGGCAGGCTCCTTTGTCGGGCGGTATCCGTTGGTGACCGTCACTACGGCAGAGCGTTCCAGCGGACAAGATGGAACCCTGGCGGAACGGTCACGATCGGATGAACAGACCGTCCGCCCTGGTGTTCCTTCTGCCACGGTCCGGTCTGCCGTTCGGTCACATGGACGCCTGGTGTGCCAGCCACTACATTAATGGGAGCAGCGGAGCAC
>NZ_RZSJ01000107.1:0-13492 GCF_003998025.1 Mesorhizobium sp. M8A.F.Ca.ET.021.01.1.1 | reverse complement strand
ATGGGCGATGGCGCTGCGTGGCCCGCGCAGCGCCATCGCCCATTTCGCGCGCCATCGCCTGCAGCGCGGCGATGCGGTTGTCGGTGCTCGGATGGGTGGAGAACAGACTGTCCATGCGCTCGCCATGCAGGGGGTTGATGATGAAGAGATGCGCCATTGCCGGATTGCGCTCGGCGTCGGGGTTGGGAATGCGTTCGGCCCCGCGGGCGATCTTGTCAAGCGCGGAGGCCAGCCACAGCGGGTGTCCACAGATTTCGGCGCCGCGCCGGTCGGCCTCATATTCGCGGGTGCGGCTGACCGCCATCTGCACGATCATGGCCGCGAAGGGCGCCACGATCATCGCCGCCAGCACGCCGACAAAGCCGAACGGATTGTTTTCGCGGTTGCCGCCGAGGAAAAAGGCGAAATTGCCGAGCATCGAGATGGCACCGGCAAAGGTGGCGACGATGGTCATGGTCAGCGTGTCGCGGTGCTGGACGTGGGCGAGCTCATGCGCCATCACGGCGGCGACCTCTTCGTGGGTCAGCCGCTGCAACAGGCCCGTCGAGGCGGCCACCGCCGCGTTCTGCGGGTTGCGGCCGGTGGCAAAGGCATTCGGCTGCGGATTGTCGATCAGATAGGTTTTCGGCATCGGCAGCCCGGCCTGCTTGGCCAGTGCCTGGACGATGGCGTAATATTCCGGCGCGTTCTTCTCGTCGACCTCGACGGCGCGGTTCATCGACAGCACCATCTTGTCGGCGTTCCAATAGCTGAACAGATTGGTACCGGCGGCGACCACCAGCGCGACCATCATGCCGCCCGAGCCGCCGATCAAAAAGCCGACGCCCATGAACAGCGCCGTCATGGCGGCGAGAAGCATGGCGGTGCGAATGGTGTTCATCGTCTGCTCCTGTCGCGATGGTGGTGAAAAAGGGTCGATCCTTGCGAGGTCATCGCTATATGATGGGAAACGCCTGTTCCTGTTTCAATCCGCGGGAAATATCGCATGAACGACGAAACCAGTAAAACGCCCGCCGGCGATGGCAATGCGCCGCGGAAAGATTTGACGCCAGCCGCCCGCCGGGCGCTGGCGGAAGCCGACGCACGACGCACCGACTATCTCGCGCAGGAAGCCGCCCTGCCGAAAGAGATCGGTGGCCGTGGCGGCAAGGAGCCCGGCCGCTATGGCGACTGGGAGATCAAAGGCCTGACCAGCGACTTTTAGAGTGTGTCGATATTCAGCTGAGGCCGGCCGGCGTATCTCGCCATAGCTGGTGCGCCCAGACTAAGCGGCACTGCGCTGGGGCTCGAGCGCCAGCCAGCCTTGCTCGTCGACCGTGAGGCCGACCATATCATAGGCCGATATCGCGGCATGCGGGGTCTGCAGCGCGTGCTGGTGCGTGGCGTTGATCACCATGACCGAAGCGCCCGCCGCCTCGGCCGCCGCAATGCCGGCCGGCGCATCCTCGAACACCAGACAATCGCGCGCGTCGAAGCCAAGCCGTCTCGCGCCGAGCTGGAAGCAATCGGGCGCCGGCTTGCCGCGGGAAACATCCTCCGCCGCGACGAGGACCGCTGGGACAGGAATGCCGGCGACCTTCATGCGTGCAAGCGCCAGCGAGCGTGGCGCCGAGGTTACGATCGCCCAGCGCTCCGGTGGCAGCGAATTGAGGAACGCAACGGCGCCGGCGATCTGGAGAATGCCATCCAGATCGGCCGCTTCCGCCTTCAGGAGCAGGTCGGCTTCGTGCGTCGGATCGACGCCCGGGAGCGCCAGGGCGGTGATGGTCTCGATCGCCCGCACGCCATGGATGGTCGGCAGGAAGGCGGCGACGTCGAGGCCGTGCCGTCGTGCCCAATCACTCCATACCCGCTCCGCCGAGGCGATGGAATTGATGAGCGTGCCGTCCATGTCAAAGAGAAAGGCGGCGAATTTCTTGCCTGGGTACATGATTTTCCTTGGATTGCGGGGTGCGCCTTGGGGAAGAGCGCAACCGTATCTTCCAGGCGCCGGCATGGAAAGGCGCGAGAACGCCTTTTCGGACGGTCCAGGGAACCACCATCCCCCAACCGCGTTTCAGCCACACTATCTCCATGACCATCGAAGGGGGACGCGATGCTGATACGGCTCGGCTACGAAATCGCCATTGAATGCACAGAGCCGACGCCGGTGATTTCGCTGCTCGAGATTCACCGGGACAGGCAGGCCGATATCAAGCGGCAGACGCGGGTGCTGACGTCGCCTTCGGTGCCGACTCGGCTCTACCATGACCTGCACGGCAATGCCTGCCGCCGCTTCACTGCCCCCGCCGGCGGCTTTCGCATCCTCTACGACGCGGTGATCGAGGACAGCGGCGAGACGGACGAGATCAATACGCTGGCCAGGGAAATGCCGGTCGCCGAATTGCCCGACGAGGTGCTCGGCTATCTCCTCGGCAGCCGCTATTGCGAGACAGATCATTTGAGCAATCTCGCCTGGCAGCTTTTCGGCCATCTTCCCTCCGGCTGGGCGCGGGTACAGGCAATCGTCGATTATGTCCACAACCGGCTGTCTTTCGGCTACGGCTATGCGCGTTCGACTCGCACCGCCGCGCAGGCGCACGAGGAACGTGTCGGAGTGTGCCGCGACTTCGCCCATCTGGCGATCACGCTTTGCCGTTGCATGAACATTCCGGCGCGCTACGTGAACGGCTATCTCGGCGACATCGGCGTGCCGGCCGATCCGGCGCCGATGGATTTCTCAGCCTGGATGGAAGCATTCCTCGACGGCAAGTGGTACACGTTCGATCCGCGCCATAACCGGCCCAGAATTGGTCGCGTCGTCATCGCGCGCGGCCGCGATGCCACCGACGTTCCCTTGCTGCACAGTTTCGGCCCGCACCGGCTTACCTTGTTCAAGGTATGGACCTACGAGCAGGAAGGCAGGCTGTTCAATCCACCCCACCACGGTATCGACAGGACGGCCAGCGCACAGATGCTGGCCTAGGCATGTCGATATTCGGATGAGGCGGCCTGCGATTGCCTCACCTGAATCTCAACACAGCTGTCCCGGTACAGTTGACCCGTTGCGGCACAGAGACGCTGTTCCGCAACAAGACGTCGCCGCACACCCCACGAGGTCTTTGGTCTCGCATGGTAAGCGTCCGGTAAACGCGCGCGCGAATACAGTCCGACGTTTACCGGTCATTCACCTTCCTGCGCTGTGAAAATCCAACAAAAACAATGTTCTGCTGGCGAACTCCTGGTCTGCGGTCCGATCGCCGCGTCATCCGGCTGGAATCCTGCACTGCCCTGTCCGCGGCGACGAGGCCGAGGCAAGCGGAGGCTGTTGGATGCGGAATTACGGGGGTCTTGTTCACGCGGTCGGCGAGTTGGCCAGGGATCGCGGTGGAAATTTCGCGGTCCTGTTCGGCTTTGCCGCCTCGGTCTTGGCGCTGGTCGCGGGCTTTTCGGTCAATGTGACCCAGCTCTACAATGCCAAATCGAGCCTGCAGGGCGTGGTCGATGCGGCTGTAACATCGACGGCGCGTGACCTGACCACCGGTGCCATCAAGGAAGCCGACGCCAACAAATCCGTGCAGGCTTTTCTGGAAGCCAACAGCACGGCGGGCATGCTGCACGCCGGCCAGATCGTGCTCGACAAGCTGATCGTCGACAGGACCGCCAATACGGTCCAGGCGGATGCCCACGTCGATGTCGACCTCTATTTCCCGTTGTTCAGCACCGGTGCCATGCAGCGCGTCGGCGCTTCCACCACAGCGCTCTATTCCGACAAGCAGATAGAGGTGGCCATGATGCTCGACATAACGGGATCGATGGCCAAACGGGGCAACGTCAACAAGATCGGCGACCTGAAAGCAGCTGCGCGAAATGCCGTCCAGACGATGCTCGAGAACCAGGACTCGAAGAACCCCCGCGTTCGTGTCGCGATTGTGCCTTATGCATCTGGCGTGAACGCCGGCAAACTGGCGGAGAACGTCTATGCCGAAAAGCAAGGGAGTTCTGAGCTGCCACCCGTCGCCGGCAGTTCGCTTCTGGTTGCCAAGACGGGCAAAAATCTGCTGCCGTCCTTCAGCGACTACATCTCCATTGTTGGTGCGGCCATACCGCGCCCGGATAATTGCGCTACGGAGCGCAAGAACAAAAACGGCGACGCGGATTTGAGTGCCGACGGCCCAGACACTGTTCGCACAGACAGGAACGGCAAGAAATATTATGCCCTGGTCAATCGGGATGATCATCTCGGCGGCGAAGGAATGAACAGGTGTCCTGACGCGCAAGTGATCCCGCTGACCGCGGATTCCGATGCATTGCTTGATTCGATCGACGACTTCCGGGCCGGTGGTTATACAGCCGGCGCAATCGCCATTCAGTGGACCTATTATATGCTGTCGCCGCAATGGCGCAGCGCGATCAAGAATGCCGGCCTCGGCAACGGCGCTTCGAATGCCAATGGAAAGAAGATTGCCAAGGTCGCAATCCTGATGACCGATGGCCAGTTCAATACGGCCTTCGCGGGTGCCGCCGGGAGCTACAACGGCCAGGGTAACCTTGCGCGCGGCAATGCTGAAACGCTGTGCGGCAACATGAAAAATGACGGCATCGAGATTTTCACCATCGGCTTCGACCTGAACGATAAGGACATGTCGGCAACCGAGCGGGACCAGGCAAAGGCGGTGCTAAAGGATTGTTCGTCGAAAGACTCCTCCGCCACCGAGAAACATTATTTCGAGGTGTCCACCGGAAGTGAATTGGACGATGCCTTTCAGGAAATCATCCGCAACACCGAAAAGGTCATACTGACCCAATAATCCGCGAAACGGAAAAGGCCGCCGCTTCTTTCGAAGCCGGCGGCCTTCCGTGTTTCCGTCCATGGCGCGGCTCAATGGCGGTGACGTTCACGTCACCCGCCGCGCATCTCGCGCCTTAACGGGAAGACTGCTTCCCGAAAGTGCAATCCGCTGAGGCCACGTTCTGGAAAACGAAATCACTCGACATCGGATCACCTCCTTTCAGTTCGTTGAACACACCTTCATGATGGGGTGCGTTGCAGCAAATGACAAGTGCCCTGCTGAAAAAGGCGTCCTTGCCGGAAGATGGCGCCGCATGCTCCGGCTTGCGATCCAGGTCTTAAACGGACAAGATTGAGCCATCGACCGCGGGGGAAGGACATGGACGCCACCGAAAGAGCGGCGCGCATCGTTAGAACGGTAGTCGAGGCGGTGAAACCCAGCTTCGCGGTCAGGCTGTGGACAGGTGAGCGGATCGGCCCCGCCACCGGCCCCGTGCTGATCATCAACGACCACGACATTGTCTGGCAGATCGTTCGCCGACCGTCCCTGTCGACCCTTATCGAGATGTGGATTTCCAAGGCAGTCGACATCGAAGACGGATCGCTGTTCGATTTCTATGCCCTGCCTTCGACGGGCAAGCTGCGGCCGAAGCTGAAGACTTTGCCGAAACGGGCGCTTCTGCGTGACTTGCCGGCGGTGTTGTTTTCGAGAAAGCAGATGACGTCGCGGGTAGATCTCGCCGGTCGCAACCCGTTCGTCAGCGGCTCCAGCAAGGAGGCGATCCAGCATCACTATGATATCTCGAATGCCTTCTATGGGCTCTTTCTCGACGAGCGCATGGTCTATAGCTGCGGGTATTTCCAGGATTTCGCAAACGGCATCGACGAGGCGCAGGTCGACAAGCTCGACCATATCTGCTGCAAGCTTCGGCTGAAACCCGGTGAAAGATTGCTCGATATCGGCTGCGGCTGGGGCGCGATGCTGATCCACGCCGCGAAAAATTATGGTGTCGTCGGACACGGCGTTTCGCTGTCGCAAGCCCAGACCTCGCTAGCCCGCGAGCGCATTCGCGCCGAGGGTCTGGAGGACAAGATCACCATCGAGATAAAGTCCTACGCGGAGCTGACCGGCACCTTCGACAAGATATCGTCCATCGGTATGTTCGAACATCTAGGCCTGGCAAACCATGCGGCCTACTTCTCCGCCGTCCACCGGCTGCTGAAGCCGGGCGGCATCTATCTGCATCACGCCATCACAAGGCGCAGCAAGGGCGACATCAAGAAGACCCTGCGCAAGGGGCCGGAATACAAGGCACTGATCAAATACATCTTCCCGGGTGGCGAGCTGGACACGATCGGCATGACGCTCGGCAATCTCGAAGCACACGGCTTCCTCGTCTACGATGTCGAGAATTTGCGCGAGCACTATGCCCGCACCTGCAGGCTGTGGGCCGAGCGTCTGCAGGCGCGGTTCGGCGAGGCGATCGCCGAGGTCGGCGAAGCCAAGGCGCGGCTGTGGCTGCTTTACCTGAGCGGCTGCTCCATCACCTTCGAACGCGCCTCGGCGCAGATATTCCAGACCGTAGCCACAAAGCGCGCGCGGGGGCCTAGTGGCTTGCCCCCGACGCGGGCGGATTTGTACCGGTAGCGCGGCGCCCCCAGTTCGGGCCTTATTCGGCGATGCCGAGCGAGGCGATATAGGCCGCCGAAGCCGGTATCTTGGATTTGTCCCTGATCTCGATGATGAGGCGCGGATTGCTTTCGAGCCTGGCGAGCGCGGCAAAGACCGAACGCCATTGGATCGTACCTTCGCCGAGGCTCCAATGACGATCGGCGTAGCCGTCGGCATCCTGCAGATGGACATGTTGCAGGCGGTTGCCGGCGGCGTGCACAAAGTAGTCCACCGGCGGAGCGCCGGTCGAGCCATGGGCATAGTAGGCGTGGCCGGTGTCGATGGAGACCGCGACCGCGGGCGACTTGAAGCTGTTGGCCAAGGCCACGCGGATGTGCGGATCCTTGTCCTCGATGTTTTCGAGCACCATGGTGCAGCCGATGTCTTCGGCCCGCTTGACGGCGTCGCGCAGTGTCAGGTGGCAGTACTCGGTGATTTTTTCGCGCTCGCCGGGATTGTTGTCGAGGTTGTTGTAGGACCAGGTCGTGTAGGGGCTGTGGACGACCATGTGCGTCGCACCGACGGAGGCGCAGACTTCGAGACCTTGCAGCAGACGTTTGCTGACGACGCTGCGGATATCGGGGTCCTGCGAGGCGATGGTGAAGCCCCAGAAAGGTCCGTGAATCCCGAGCCGCCCCTTGTGGCCGTCGAGAAGCTTTCTGGCGCGGGAGGCGAGCGGTGCCCAGTCGCCGTTGAGAACGCTGGCCTCGGCGAAGCTTTGCAATTCGAGGTCACGCTGCTTTTCGAAAAGCCAGTCGCGGTGGATCTCAAGGTCGTCCAGGGTCATGGCCGCGCCAAGGATGGGCAGGGAAGTCATAGGCACTCCGATTGGTGGGATCTGAAATTGGCGGACGACGGAAGCGACAAGGCGAGCCGCGCCAGCTGTATGGCGCGGTTTTCTGTCATGCGTATTACAGGCAGCGTGAAGAGGGAGGCCACATCTCCATCGCACGAGGGCGGCGCGCTACGGGGGCGCTACGCCTCCACGAACCGCATCGGCGCGCCGATATCGACACGGCCGGGCCGGTCGACGGTGCAATAGACGCCGAGATTGTGGGCGTTGTAGCGCACCAGATTGCGCAGGATGCCGGGATCGTTATCGAAACCGTCCTGGGCAATGATGGTGAAGCCGCAGCGGCGGCACGGCTCGGAGATGGTCAAGACGAGGTCGCCGATGGCGAGCTTGCGGCCGATCCATTCGGTTTCGGGAAACGAGCCGTCGACCGGAGCCATGTCGACGACGATGTTGGGGCGGAAGCGGCGCGGATCGGCGGCACCATCGGGATGCAGTGCCTTCAGCCGCGCCAGCGAGGCCGTGGTCAGGAGATGGATCGGCGCCTTCTTGTAGCGCGCCTGCGTCAGCGGGCCGGCATAGGCGGGCGGGGCGTTCTCGCGGCCGAATGGGCGAATCGAGGCGGCAAAGCCAAGATAGTCCGACACCGCGCGGTCGCATTCGGGGCTTGGCGCGCTTAGCCAGTTACCGCCGGGAATGGCGATTTCCAGGACGCGATCATGGTTCAGCCGGGTCCTGATGCGCGGCACCTTGTGCCACTTGGCGTCACGATCGGGCCGGGCGATCTCGTTGTCCGACGTATCGACGAGGCCGAACATACGGTCACCCTCGATACTGTCGGTGCCGACCGCAATCGCCTCCAGCCGCTCGCCGGCGAGCGAACTCGCCGGATAGCGCCAGAGTTCGGCAACGCTGCCGATCGCGGCCATGGCCGGCGTCAGCCCTTCTTGTTCTGCCGGTTGGCGACGAGGTCGTCGACCACGGCCGGATCGGCAAGCGTCGAGGTGTCGCCAAGGGCGCCGAAATCGTCCTCGGCGATCTTGCGCAGGATGCGGCGCATGATCTTGCCCGAGCGGGTCTTGGGCAGGCCGGGCGCGAACTGGATCTTGTCGGGCGTGGCGATGGCGCCGATCTCCTTGCGGACATGGGCGACAAGTTCCTTGCGCAGATCTTCGGTCGCTTCGACGCCCCTCATCAAGGTGACGTAGCTGTAGATGCCCTGGCCCTTGATGTCATGGGGATAGCCGACGACAGCGGCCTCGGAAACCTTGTCGTGGCTGACGAGCGCCGATTCGACCTCGGCCGTGCCCATGCGGTGGCCGGAGACGTTGATAACGTCGTCGACGCGGCCGGTGATCCAGTAATAGCCATCGGCATCGCGGCGGCAGCCGTCACCGGTGAAGTACTTGCCCTTGTAGGTCGAGAAATAGGTCTGCACGAAACGGTCGTGATCGCCATAGACGGTGCGCATCTGGCCCGGCCAGGAATCGGTGATGCAGAGATTGCCATCGGCCGCACCCTCCACCACCTTGCCCTCGCCGTCGACCAGCTGCGGCTTGACGCCGAAGAAGGGCCGCGTCGCCGAACCCGGCTTGAGGTCGGTGGCGCCGGGCAGCGGCGTGATCAGGATGCCGCCGGTTTCGGTCTGCCACCATGTGTCGACGATCGGCACCTTGCCGTCGCCGACGACGTTGAAATACCACTCCCAGGCTTCCGGGTTGATCGGCTCGCCGACGGAGCCCAGCACACGCAGCGACTTGCGCGACGTCTTCTTCACCGGGTCGTTGCCGGCGCCCATCAGCGCGCGCAGCGCCGTGGGCGCGGTGTAGAAGATGTTGACCTTGTGCTTGTCGATGACCTCCCAGAAGCGTGACTGCGAGGGGTAGTTCGGCACACCTTCGAACATCAGCGTGGTGGCGCCGTTGGCGAGCGGCCCGTAGACGATGTAGCTGTGGCCGGTCACCCAGCCGACATCGGCGGTGCACCAGTAGATGTCGCCGTCATGATAGTCGAAGACATATTGGTGCGTCATCGACACATAGACGAGATAGCCGGCGGTGGTGTGCAGCACGCCTTTCGGCTTGCCGGTCGAGCCCGACGTGTAGAGGATGAACAGCGGATCTTCCGCCTTCATCTTCTCCGGCTTGCACTCGGACTTCACCGCCGCGACTTCGTCGTGATACCAGACATCGCGGCCCGGCGCCCAGCCGATCTTGGCGCCCGTGCGGCGCACGACCACGACGTTCTTGACCATGACGTGGTGCTTGGCGGCGATGTCGATCGCCTTGTCGGTGTTGTCCTTGAGAGGAATGGGTTTTCCTCCACGCAGGCCTTCATCCGATGTGATGACGAAGGTCGATTCGCAGTCGACGATGCGGCCGGCAAGCGCATCCGGCGAAAAGCCGCCGAAGACGACCGAATGGATGGCGCCGATACGCGTGCAGGCCAGCATCGCGTAGGCCGCCTCCGGGATCATCGGCATGTAGATGGTGACGCGGTCGCCTTTCTTGACGCCGTGCTTCTTCATCACATTGGCGAGCCGGCAGACATGCTCGTAGAGCTCGCTGTAGGTGATTTTCTTGTCGTCGTAAGGGTTGTCGCCTTCCCAGATTATGGCGGTCTGGTCACCGCGCTTCTTCAGGTGGCGGTCGATGCAATTGTACGAGACATTGGTCTGGCCATCCTCGAACCACTTGATGGAGACCTTGCCGTCGAAGGAGGTGTTCTTAACCTTGGAGAAGGGCTTGAACCAGTCGATGCGCTTGCCGTGCTTGCCCCAGAACTTGTCCGGGTTTTTCACGCTGTCGGCATACCATTTTAGGTAGGTGTCATTGTCGATCAGGGCGTTCTTCTTCCACGCCGGCTTGACGCGATGGACATGAACCTCGGACATTTCTTGGCTTTCCTCCCGAACCAATCCGCCAGCTTGAAACGCCTGCGGGATCGCGGCGACGCAGCCGCGAATTCGGCGGCATTATTACCAGTTCCGCCGCGACGGCAACATTAGACGTTGGATTCGCGCGGCGGGATGCCGCAGGGGCGCTTTTCGAGACTGTCAGCACTCGAAACGGTTCGCTGCTAACTGCATGTTTTTGTGGGAAAAGTTCGTTTTGCGATCAAGAAAAATCAATAGACAGTTAAGTAACGGCGCGCACAATTGGTGCCTGGGAGGAAAGGAGAATCAACCTTGGGGACCGCAATGCGCGACCATCTTGAAATGGACCTGATGCTCAAAGGCTACGGCCTGACAACGGCCAAGATTCTTTATCATTTCCCCGACCACCCGCATCTCCTGCAGAGCTTCGTCTGGCAGGACTACGACATCGCTCCGAAGTTTCCGGTGCTGATCCGGTTCATCGAATTCTGGAAAGCCAAGCTGGATGGGCCGCTGCATTCGGTGGTCTATACGCACCAGAAGCTGATCGCCCCGAATGAATGGCGCAAGGTGGATGGAGAGTTCGTCCTGCACTGAGAGCAGTGGCGCATCCGGCTCGCTTGCGCTGGCGGCTAGCGGAAACGCCCATCTCTTTCGTCATCCACGGGCGGAGCAAGGAGCGAAGCGACGCGGCGCAGACCCGAGGATCCATGCCGCGACTCTGAAGCGTCGCGACGGTCCAGAATTCTGCACCGCCGCGCTCTACGATCAAGGTCACGGAATGGATCCTCGGGTCTTCGCGGCTGCTCCGCCCGTGGATGACGACGTTGAGGGCCTCGCCCCTCACACCGCCGGCGGGTTCAGCCGGGCAAAGCCTTCCTGCCGCCGATAGGGGAAGTACGGGTAGGGCGCGGTGACCTCGCTTGCCGCGTCCAGCTTCTTGACCTGCTCCGGCGTCAGCGTCCAACCGACGGCGCCGAGGTTCTGGCGCAGTTGCTCCTCGTTGCGGGCGCCGATGATAACAGATGAAACGGTCGGGCGCTGCAGCAGCCAGTTGATGGCGATTTGCGGAACCGTCTTGCCGGTCTCCTCAGCCACCGCGTCAAGCGCCTCCATGACCCTGTAGAGATGTTCGTCCTCGACCGGCGGGCCGAAGCTCGCGGTCTCGTGCAGGCGGCTCTTTTCCGGCAAGGGCTGGCCACGGCGGATCTTGCCGGTCAGGCGGCCCCAGCCGAGCGGACTCCACACCAACGCGCCGACGCCCTGGTCGAGGCCGAGCGGCATCAGCTCCCATTCATAGTCGCGGCCGAGCAGCGAATAGTAGACCTGGTGCGCGACATAGCGTGGGTAGCCGTGCGTCTGCGCCAAGCCGAGCGACTTCATCACTTGCCAGCCGGAGAAGTTGGAAACACCGACATAACGCAGCTTGCCCGAGCGAACGAGGCCGTCCAGCGTCGCCAGAACTTCCTCGATCGGCGTCCCGGCATCGAAGGCGTGCAGCTGCAGCAGGTCGATATAGTCGGTGCCGAGACGCTTCAGCGCGGCATCGACCGACTTGATCAGCCGCGAGCGTGACGAGCCGTGGTCGGCCGGGCCGTCGCCCATCGGCAGCGCGGTCTTGGTCGAGATCAGAACGGCGTCGCGGCGGCCTTTTATCGCCTCGCCGAGCACCTCTTCCGAGGCGCCGTTCGAATAGACGTCGGCGGTGTCGAAGAGGTTGACGCCGGCCTCGAGGCAGATGTCGATAAGCCGCCGCGCTTCTTGCGCGTCGCTGTTGCCCCAGGCGCCGAACAGTGGGCCGGATCCGCCGAAGGTTCCGGCGCCGAATGAAAGCGCCGGGACTTTCAAACCCGATGCGCCGAGACGTCGATAGTCCATTTTCTTGCTCCTGGTGGTTTGTGAAGAAGTGAGGCGATTCGGATGTCGGCTGATGTCACAACCGGACGGAGGCGGGCGCGCCTGATGTGGCGCCGCGATCGAGGCGCAGCGCCAGTCCGGCCACGGCGAGTGCCGCGAGCGGCAGCAGGGCAGCGACCCAAGTGAGCGAACCCAGTCCAAGGCCATGGGCGATGACCGCGCCGCCAAGCCAGGCGCCGGCGGCATTGCCGAGATTGAAGGCGGCGATGTTGAACGATGAGGCCAGGCTTTGGCCGGCGCCTTGCGCCTTTTCCAGCACCCACATCTGCAGTGGCGCCACGGTGGCGAAGGCGGCCGCACCGAGCAGGCCGACATAGATCACGGCCATGACCTGGCTGTGGATGGCGAAGCTCATCGTGGCAAGCACCAGCGCCAGCACCACGAGACTGCCGAGCACCGCCGGCACCAGCCAGCGATCGGCGACCTTGCCGCCTGCGAGATTGCCGGCGATGAGGCCACCGCCGAAGACGAGCAGAATCGGCGACACGGCTGCTTCCCCGAAGCCGCTGATCTCGGTGAGCAACGGAGCGATGTAGGTGAAGACGGCGAAGACGCCGGCATAGCCGAGCACCGTAGTGGCGAGGCCGAGCAGGACGGGCGTTCGGCGCAGCACGGCGAGATCGGCGCGCAAGTCGCTCTTCTCCGGCGTCGCCTGGCCACGCGGCACCAGGGCCAGGATGACGGCGAAGGCCGCGAGGCCGACCGCGGTCACTGCCCAGAAGGTCGCGCGCCAGCCAAAAGCCTGGCCGAGCCAGGTGCCGAAAGGTACGCCGAGGATGTTGGCGATGGTCAGGCCGGTGAACATCAGCGCGATCGCCGAAGCCTTCCTGTTGGGCGCGACCAGACCAGTGGCGACCACCGAGCCAACGCCGAAGAAAGTGCCGTGGGCAAAGGCGGTGATGATGCGGGCACCCATCAGCGTCCAGTAATCGGGCGCCAGCGCACAGGCGAGGTTGCCAATCGTGAAGATCGCCATCAGCGCCAGCAGCACGGTTTTGCGCGGCCAGTTGCCGGTGGCGATGGTCAATAGGGGTGCACCGATGACGACACCTAGCGCATAACCCGAGATCAATTGGCCGGCGGCCGAGATCGACACACCAAGATCCTTACTGACATCGATGAGCAGGCCCATGATGACGAATTCGGTGACACCGATGCCAAAGGCACCGGCGGCGAGGGCGTAGAGAGCAAGAGGCATGGCGTTTCCACTTTGAAAGACGGGCCGTTCAGGCGATGAGCGCCTGTCCAACCCGCGCCCCGACCGGGAAGATCGTGTTGCCGAGTGCTGTGAACCAGACTTGATCAGGGCATATTTTCTGTGAAATAGATTCACAGATGGCCAGACCCGACATAAACCGTTCCGGCGAGATCGAAGTCTTCGTGCGCGTTGTCGAGGCAGGCAGCCTTTCCGCCGCCGCGCGCGCGCTGCGCGTGACGGCGCCCGGCGGCAGCAAGCCGATCGCG
>NZ_RZSJ01001079.1:0-569 GCF_003998025.1 Mesorhizobium sp. M8A.F.Ca.ET.021.01.1.1 | reverse complement strand
ACGACCCCCGCCGATCCGGTCGCGGCTGGCACGCCGCAATGGTCGGCGCGCATTCGCAAAGCCATCAGCGAGGGCGAGCGGCTGGAGATAGACGCTGGGCGGCTCTCGGCTGAAGCAGGCGAACTGCTTTCGACATTCTCCGTCATCGCCAGGCACATCTCCAGCTCTGATCCCGAGGCTGTCGGCTCTTTCGTTCTCTCGATGACCCGCTCCGCCGACGATCTGCTCGCGGTCTATCTGCTGGCGCAATATTGCGGACTTTCGACCGCGCCCGCCGGCGGCACAATCAGGCTGCGGATCGTGCCCTTGTTCGAGACCATCGCCGACCTGCAGGCCGCCCCTGGCATATTGAACGGATTGCTCGACGTCTCGCTGGTGAGGCGCACGGTGCGCGATTTCGGCGCGCGCCAGGAAATCATGCTCGGCTATTCCGATTCCAACAAGGACGGCGGCTTCCTCGCCTCCAATTGGGAACTGGCCAAAGCGCAGAAGCGGCTCGCTGCCGTCGGGCGCAAGCACAAGGTTGGGATCAGTTTCTTTCACGGCCGCGGCGGCTCCGTCACCCGTGG
>NZ_RZSJ01001078.1:0-569 GCF_003998025.1 Mesorhizobium sp. M8A.F.Ca.ET.021.01.1.1 | reverse complement strand
CCCTTCTGCTGGCGGCGGTGTTCACGCTGCTGCGGGAACTTTTCTCGGGCCGCGCCATGCGCCCGGCAAGCGGCGCGCGGCTTGAACCGATCGACGAGGTGGCAATGCCTCCGGCCGCTTATCAGGAGCCATCCAACCGCCTGGAGCCGGCAATCGCCAACGAATTCGCCAATCGCGCCTCCGAGGCATCATGGCCCGAAACGGTCACGCAAGCACCGGCGCAGCCGCAACCTGCCGCCGAGGTCGAGCCTGTCGCCAAAGCGGAGCCTGCCGCCGAGCCTGAATCCTTGGCCAAATCTGAACCCGTGGCCGAATCTGAACCCATGGTCGAGCCTGAACCCGTCGTGGAGGTTCGGCGGCCGCGCTCCGTGCTCGGCGAGATCGACGTCGAGAAGGCTGCAGAGAAGCTGATCGCCAGCGGGGCGGCGCGCGCCATATTCGTTTCCCCCGAGGGCGACGAAGCGGCGGCGTCGGCGATCCTGGTGGCGCGCGAGGTTTCCGATGCCGGCCTGCGCGTCCTGCTGCTCGACCTCACGGCCTCGGGGGCTGCCTCGCGGCCGATGCTGGAC
>NZ_RZSJ01001077.1:0-572 GCF_003998025.1 Mesorhizobium sp. M8A.F.Ca.ET.021.01.1.1 | reverse complement strand
CTCGACGACGGCGAGGTTGGTGCGTTCCGAATTGCCGCCGACATTGTAGCTCTCGCCCGGATGCCCCTTCGTGGCGACGAGTTCCAGGGCGCGCGCGTGATCCTCGACGAACAGCCAGTCGCGCACATTGGCGCCGGCGCCATAGACCGGCAGCGGCTTTTCATCGAGCGCGTTGAGGATGACGAGCGGGATCAGCTTCTCGGGGAAATGATAGGGGCCGTAATTGTTCGAACAGTTGGAAAGCACGACCGGCAGGCCGTAGGTCTCGTGCCAGGCGCGCACCAGATGGTCCGAAGCCGCTTTCGAGGCGGAATAGGGCGAGGACGGCGCATAGGGCGTCTCCTCGACGAACATGCCGCCGTCGAAAGGCAGGTCGCCGAACACCTCGTCGGTGGAGACGTGATGGAAGCGGAAGCGGCCTTTCCTGTCATCGGACAGGCCGCGCCAGTATTCGAGCGCGGCATTGAGGATCTTGTAGGTGCCGACGATGTTGGTCTCGATGAAGGCGCCCGGTCCATCGATCGAGCGGTCGACATGGCTCTCGGCGGCGAGGTTCATGACGATGTCGATAT
>NZ_RZSJ01001076.1:0-573 GCF_003998025.1 Mesorhizobium sp. M8A.F.Ca.ET.021.01.1.1 | reverse complement strand
GATGAATTGCTTGCCTGGGCACGCGCGCTCGACACAGGGCCGAAGCGGGATTTCGCGCCGCGGCCGCAGCCGAAACCGCCATTGCCGGTTCGCCCGGGCCATTTCTCGGTCACCGAGATCGAGACGCTGCGCCGCGACCCCTACGCCATCTACGCCCGAAGGATCCTCGGCCTGATGCCGCTCGATCCGCTCATCCGTGATCCGGGCGCGGCCGAGCGCGGCACGCTGTTTCACGCCATCCTGCATCTCTTCTCCTCCGAGGTGGCCGACCCGCGCGCGCCGGACGCGCTGGCCGGGCTCATCGCCGCCGGCCGTGCCTGTTTTGCCGAGGCGGCGCTTCCGGCCGATGTCGAGGCCGTGTGGTGGCCGCGTTTCGAAAAGCTCGCCGCCAACATCATCGAATGGGAGCGCACGCGCGCCGATGCGGTGGTCCAGCGGCATGCCGAGGAGAGGGCTGGGAAAACCGTCGTCGGACAGTCCGGGGTGACGCTGTCCGGTTACGCCGACAGGGTCGACCTGCTGGCCGGCGGCATGGCCGACATTCTGGACTACAAGACGGGTTCCTCGCCTTCG
>NZ_RZSJ01001075.1:0-574 GCF_003998025.1 Mesorhizobium sp. M8A.F.Ca.ET.021.01.1.1 | reverse complement strand
GCATGTCGAAAAGGACCCAGCCCTGGCCCGCCGTTTCCAGCCCGTCTTCGTCGACGAGCCGACGGTGGAGGACACGGTTTCGATCCTGCGCGGCCTGAAGGAGAAATATGAGCAGCACCACAAGGTGCGTATCTCCGATTCGGCGCTGGTGGCGGCGGCGACGCTGTCCAACCGCTACATCGCCGACCGCTTCCTGCCGGACAAGGCGATCGACCTGGTCGACGAAGCCGCCTCGCGGCTCAGGATGCAGGTCGATTCCAAGCCTGAGGCGCTGGATGAGATCGACCGCCGCATCATGCAGCTCAAGATCGAACGCGAGGCGCTGAAGGTCGAGACGGACGAAGCCTCGAAGGACCGGCTCGCCCGCCTGGAAAAGGAACTTGTCGGCCTTGAGGAGGAATCGAGCGAGATTACTTCGAAGTGGCAGGCCGAGAAGCAGAAGCTTGGGCTTGCCGCCGATCTGAAGAAGCAGCTCGACGAGGCGCGCAACGACCTTGCCATTGCCCAGCGCAAGGGTGAGTTCCAGCGCGCCGGGGAGCTTGCCTATGGCAAGATCCCCGAGTTGGAAAAGAAG
>NZ_RZSJ01001074.1:0-574 GCF_003998025.1 Mesorhizobium sp. M8A.F.Ca.ET.021.01.1.1 | reverse complement strand
GTCGCGGCACGCGCGGGTCTTGTCGATGCCGAGTATCGGGTCGCCCGTTGCTATCTAGAGGGCTCAGGCGTGCCGGCGAGCCGGGCGGAAGGTAGGCGTTGGCTGCTGCGCGCAGCGAACCACGGAAGTGCTGACGCGCAGGCGCTTCTGGCTGCCCTCTATCTGGCCGGGCTGGTGGCCGCGGATGCTGACGGTCGCGATGCCAGCGTGAGTCTTTTCGAACAAGATTACTCTGGCGAACCTGACTTCGCTGCTGCGCTCGGTTTTGCCACGAAGGCGGCCGAGGCAGGCTCGGCAACGGGACAGGCGATCCTCGGTTACATTCTGGCCAGCGGCCCCGAGCCGATGCGGGATGAGGATGCTGCGCAGCGCTGGTATGAAAGGTCGGCCGCAGCTGGCTGCGCCGAAGGAAGTCTCGGCCTTGCCCTCTCGCTGGCCCGGCGCGGCAGGCCGGAACAACGGAGCAGGATTGCCGACGAGGTACGGCGCGCGGCAGATGCCGACCTGCCGACCGCAACCTATCTTCTCGCGGTCCTCACCGAACATGGGTTCGGAGTTACGAGTGATCTTGCTG
>NZ_RZSJ01001073.1:0-576 GCF_003998025.1 Mesorhizobium sp. M8A.F.Ca.ET.021.01.1.1 | reverse complement strand
GCATTGCAATCCTTCTGCGGATGGGTTGCCTTCAGCGCGTCTTCCAGTGCGCGGCCGTGGTTCTTGGCGATCTCGACATGGCGGTCTTCATGGCGCTTGATGTCGGCGGACAATGTATCCCAGAACAGCCGTACATCGGCATCGGCTTTGCGTGGGCGGCGCCATTCGGGAAGGATCACCTTGACCTTGACGGTCACGACCGCGTCGGCGATCCGGCAGGAGCCGGACTGGCTGGCGTAGCTGATGCGTGTCGTGAAGGCCATCTGGGTGGCGCCCGGGTGGCGCGACCCCGTGCTTTTGACCTGCGGCCCGTGTTTGGCGAGTTGCTGCTCGATATCCTCCAGCGTTCTGCCGCCAATGGCGAAATAGCTGTATGTCTTCACCAGATTGGCCGCATCCGCCGGAACGGCGACGGTAAGCAGCAGTGCGCAGAGCAGGGATCGTGTCATCATGTTGCCTCTTCGGTCACCTTGCTTTACGGCCTTTGCCGGCGCAACGGAACTGATCCGATGCGGATCACACATCGTTGATGACCCCCTTGGTTGATGAGCCCATGGTTGATGCGCAATGACGGCG